>NZ_PVWO01000064.1 GCF_003003845.1 Chamaesiphon polymorphus CCALA 037
GTGGATGGGTGGATGAGTAATGGGTAATGAGTAATGAGTAATGAGTAATGAGTAATTGGTAATGGATGGCAATATCTCAATCCGCAATCCTTCTTGGTGCAACACATGCTCCTCCACTCTCCGCGTGGTTGCATCCGCAAAATCCAAAATCTCCCTACCCTCTACCCTCTACCCTCTACCCTCTACCCTCTACCCTCTAACTTAACGCTCTTTGAGCGATATCCTGACGATAATACATGCCCTCGAAATTAATCGCTTTAACGCCTTGATAGGCGCGATCGATCGAGCTGGCAAAATCGGGTGCGATACTGGTGACGCTCAAGACGCGTCCGCCATCGGTGACGACGCGATTTTGCTTGAGTTGGGTACCAGCATGAAAAACTAATGTCCCCTCATTTGTCGCCATATCGATGCCACTAATGACCTTACCGCGATCGTAATTACCGGGATAGCCTTGGGCGGCGATTGTCACACAAGTCGATACGGCTGGCTTCCATTCGATCGGCGGTAAAGCCGCTAGTCGCTGTTCGGTGCAAGCTAATAATAAGTCTACTAGTGGCGTTGCCAATAACGGTAAAATCGCCTGCGTCTCTGGATCGCCAAATCGACAGTTAAATTCTAGTACCTTGGGTTCGCCATTGGGCGCAATCATCAACCCAGCATAAAGTACCCCGCGATAGTCGATGCCTTTGCGCTTGAGAGCGGCCAAAGTTGGTTCTAAAACTTCATTCTGAACTCGTTTCATGAGAGCTGGCGTTGCTAGCGGAGCTGGCGCGTAAGCACCCATGCCGCCCGTGTTGGCTCCCGTATCGCCGTCGCCAATGCGTTTGTGATCTTGGGCGGGGAGAAGGGCACGAACTGTTTTACCATCGGTGAGGGCAATGACCGAGACTTCTTGTCCGGTAATGTATTCTTCAATCAGCAACCTGCCATAATTTTGAGCGAATAATAACTCAACTGCGGTCAAAGCTTCGGCTAAAGTTTCAGCAACGATCACGCCTTTGCCCCCCGCCAAGCCATCGGCTTTGACGACAATCGGCGCGCCTTGCTGTTCTATATACGCTCGTGCGGTAGTCAGATCGGTAAAAGTTGCCGATTTGGGCGTCGGAATGCCTGCATCTTCCATCAGAGCTTTTGCCCAAGTTTTGCTAGACTCAATTTGGGCACCCGCACGAGTGGGGCCAAATACAGGTATATTCCGATTGTTTAAGTAGTCTACAATCCCGATCGATAGCGGAAATTCTGGGCCGATAACTACCAATGAAACGCCATTTACTTCTGCAAAGCGGGCGATTCCGGCAAAATCATCGATTCTAAACGAGAGATTTTGACAGCGATCCATTGTCGCAGTACCACCATTACCAGGCACACAGAGGACTTGGGTAACTTGAGGAGATTGCAACAATGCCCAGACGATCGCGTGTTCTCGACCACCATTCCCAACTACTAAAATTTTCACCTACGCTAAATTCTCCCTAGACTTGGTTGCTCATCCTTTACGTCCACTTTATCATCAGATGGGAATAGGGAGTGGCGAGCCAGCAGCTAGGGAGTTTCGGGGATAATATATACTGAATAATCTTTGCTTCTCGATCGAATTTTAGCTCTGAACTCCCATGAAAATTAACTTTTCTACTCCCAGCGGCTTTCCAGAATTTTTACCTGGAGAAAAGCGACTCGAACAACACTTGATGGATACGATTCGACGGGTGTATGAGAGTTATGGTTTTACGCCGATCGAAACTCCGGCTGTAGAGCGGCTAGAAGTCCTCCAAGCAAAGGGAAATCAGGGCGACAATATCATTTACGGTTTGCAGCCGCTGCTCCCACCTACGCGCCAAAGCGAGCGAGATGAGGCCGGACGGGGCGATACTGGTTCGGAGGCGCGCGCGCTCAAATTCGACCAAACGGTGCCTTTGGCGGCTTATATCGCCCGTCACGCAAACGATTTACAGTTTCCCTTTGCTAGGTATCAAATGGACTCCGTATTTCGCGGCGAAAGAGCCAAAGATGGTCGCTATCGACAATTTCGGCAATGCGATATTGATGTGGTGGGACGCAAGGAATTGAGCCTGCTGTATGATGCTCAGATGCCTGCAATTATCGCCGAGATTTTCAGTCAGATTCAGATTGGCGATTTTCTGATTCGGATTAATAATCGCAAGGTTTTGACTGGTTTCTTTAGTTCTTTGGGTGTGACGCCCGATCGGATTAAAGCTTGCATTAATATTATCGATACGCTCGAAAAAGTCGGCGTCGATAAGGTGTTAGCTGGTTTGGCTGCTCAAGGTTTATCCCCAGCGCAATCGCAACAAGTAATCGACTTTATCAATATTCAAGGTAATGTCGATCGAGTCCTCGGCGCGCTCGATGAATTTGCCACTAAATTACCCGATGCCGATCGATTTAAATTGGGCATCGCCGAATTAACTACCGTCATTAATGGCGTGCGAAATCTCGGCGTACCTGAAAATTGCTATTGCATCGATCTGTCGATCGCGCGTGGACTGGATTACTATACAGGCACGGTTTATGAAACAACCCTGATCGGACACGAAGCCCTGGGCAGTATTTGTTCTGGCGGCAGATACGAAGAATTAGTCGGCACATTTATCGGCGAAAGTATGCCGGGAGTCGGCATCTCGATCGGTCTAACGCGGCTGATTTATCGGTTGCTTAAAGCGAACATTTTACAACCATTAGCAGCAACTCCCACTCAAGTAATGGTCTTAAATCTGCAAGAAGATTTGATGCCCGTCTATCTGCAAGTTTCTCAACAACTGCGCCAAGCAGGTCTAAAAGTCGTCACGGCTTTCGATAAGCGTCCGCTTAAAAAACAATTTGCCTTCGCAGATAAACAAGGGATAACTTTTTGCGTAGTAATTGGCGAAGAAGAAGCAGCAAATAAGCGGTGTCAATTGAAGAATATGATCGACGGCGAACAAGTGGAGGTTTCGATCGACGATTTGGCTAATGAGTTGAAACAGCGGTTGGGTTAGTGACATTAGCGACGATTGAAATCGTCGCTAATGTTACCAAGTTAGCCTTCTCTGCAAGATGTTATGCGAGCAAAAACTACAAATATCCTAACTGACACCTGTAAGGCTATAATTCCCAAACATGGTCTGGATCGTCAAGTGCTGCTTTTACTGTAGCAAGATCGGCAAGATCTTTGAACGGACTAGATTTAGCCAGTTCGACAATTGCTTGTAGTGTTAAGCAAAGCTGCTGATTATCATTGGATGATATCGCTCGATCCACTGTTTGAAAAAGTGACTCAAACTTTGTAGCTCGTTCATCAAACGAACGATCGAGATAACCAATTAAGAAATTGCGCTTTGCCTCGATCTCGGCAAGATCGATCTTTTCCCAAGCCTCAATTTCACTACGTTTAGTTTTTTCCTGTTCTCTAATTGTCGAGTATTCAGTCCAAGCTCGAACAACTTCGTTCAAGCAGTGCGCGGGACTAATGAATCCTTCAATACCGCGCATAAAATCGAGCGAAGGCTTAATATTCGTCATACTTGTCTTTAAATAGTGCGGTACTTTGCCGTTAACGTTGCTGTATCCTGATTTAGATTGCCGTTAGCATTTAAAACTGGAACTTTTAGAATTTCAGCTAATGCTTTAATTAAAAGTGCAACTTGTTGAAACTTAGCTGCATCTCGCTCGCTTACAAAAGGTTGTGACTCAAGCTCTACCAACCCATCTATCGCCTTGGCATTTAAGGTCTTTACAAGATCCTTTAGCTCTCTAATCCGATTTTGTACTTGTTCGAGAAGATCCTCAACAGCGTCAATTTTGGCAATTTCGGTATTTGCTTCTGCTGAGTAACGATGAGCCTTAGTTAAAGCCTTTTCCCCTTGTCCTCCTAAAACAAAACCACCAACCATTAACGCTGGTGCAATTGCAATTCCACCGAGAACGATAGATCCCAATGCCATCCCACCACCACCGCCTGTAGCTAGAGAACCACCCCCAAGCCATGCCAGGGTAGCATTCCAAGCCGCCGCACCGCTAAGTCCTCCAATCGCTGTTCCCGTGCTGGCTGTACCAAAAAGCCCCACGAGTGCTACTGTACCTTGACCTGCCGCAGAAGCAGCTCCCAAGGCTTGAAAACCACCTTTGACAAAATTCTGTGCTTCTAATACGGATGCTTTATATTCTTGGATTTGTTGAGGAGAAACTCCTTCTAATCCCTCCAAAAACTCCATATCTCTCTGTGAAGTCTGTTGCCCGATTCGTTCTATAAAAGCCGCAAAACGTCCAATAGTTTCGATTTTAACTTCAATTTGAAGCTGACCGTATTCTTCAGCCCATTTCTGAGTCACTTGGAATGTGCGTTCGACCGATTTCTGCTTCTGTTCGTACCTTTTTTGAGCCGCTTTGCCAATCTTCTTCGCTTCATCCATTTTGGCAACGCCATCTGCTCCGGCGGCGACCCCAACACCAGCAGTAATCAAAGCAGCAGCACCAAGAATAAATGGAATAATAAAAATCATCAGGAATCGCCTAACTGCAAAGGATACACTTACCTGAATAAACTTTATGCTGTATGTTTCAGGTAATTTCCACGAATATAGCAGTAAAAAATGTACCTCAACCTCAGTAGATACCCTGATATTTTAAGGTATTTAAGCATTAAAAGCTATAAATTTGTTTTCTACAGTCCACTTTTTACTCAGTAGCAATGTAGAAAATCATGTCATTGTGAACTCTCAACCCAATATTCAAGCTCAAACTCGAATTATTATGGAGAGAGTTTCTAACTAACGATCGCAGGCGATCGCTCATTCAATCCAAAATCGGACGGGAGAGCTACATAAATTAAATGGTCTACCCAGCGATCGTTTTCATAATAAAAGCCTCTTCTGACGCATTCTTGCTGTAAGCCAACACTTTGAGCTAGCGCGATCGATTGGTGATTGTCAAGGTTAATTGCTGCTTCGATGCGATGATACCCCAGATACTCGAATCCAGCAATAACAGCAGCTTTAGTCGCTTCTTTGCCAAAACCTTGTCGCCAATATTGGTTGTGAATACTGTAACCTAAATTAGCCCATTGTTTCTCTTCACGTTGAATGGTGGAAATATCGACATAGCCGAGATGTCGATCGGTTTGTTTGGAGAAGATTGCAAAAATATAGGCATAATCGATCGCGGCTTGTTGTTGATGGCGTTGACACAATTCGGCAAACCAATCGGCATCGCAATTGTCTAAACTAATTTGTCCTTCATCATATGGCGATTGTGCGGGCAATCTTTCGGCATGACTAGCATACCAAGATTGATAATCATCGACTATTTGAGGCCGTAGAATCAGACGTTCGGTTTCAATTTTTAACATCCACGGTGTTATTGTCACGATCGAATCTAATTGGTAATTGATAATTACTTATCATTGAAGATCGTAGGGTGTGTTATCGCGCCAGCGTAACGCACCAACACTAATTTTGGTGCGTTATTCTACGGAGTAACACACCCTACAACTAACAACCCAATTCTCAATTATTAATTAATTACCGAACTGTTTTGAGGGCGTCTTCTTGTTTGAGAACCATATCGGTAAAGATGCTCATTACCGTGCGATTGCGGAGCTTAATATTGGCATTAAGAGATAAACCAGATTGAAGTGCAGTTTCTTTGCCCTTAATTTTCATACTTTGCCGTTCGAGCTGAATGGTAGCTGGAAAACGTTCGTAGGGATGGGCTTGATCTGCGGGGAGTGCATCAGAACCGATCGCGATAATTTTACCTTTAACGTCGCCAAACTCGCTAAAGTTGAAGGTATCGAGCCGCACATCGACGGGCATTCCTTTTTTAACAAAGCCGATATCTTTGTTACTGATAAATACCTTGGCATTTAAGGTGGTATCGGGGACGATTTTGAGCACTGGTTCGCTAGTAGTGGCGACAAATCCGGGCGTGCCAGCCTTGAGTTCAAAGATCGTACCGCTAACGGGGGCGACGATATCTTGATACTTAAGATTCACTTTAGCTTGACTGATTTGGGTATTAATATCGGCAATTTTGCGATCGATCTCGACGATCGTTTTATTTAGTTGACCATCAATTTCAGCAATTTGTCTATCGTTATTCGCAATTTTGGTAAGTAATTCTTTCTTGGATGTGGCTGCACTATTTTTGAGTTTTTCGCGACTTTGATTGGTCGCCATAGTTAAGCGACTGTATTCTCGATCGAGTTGCGCGATCTCTTGCTGATTTTTTTTAATTTGTTGTTGTTGATTTTGGATTTCTAGGCGAGCGGTAGCAACTAATTCTTGCTCGTCTTGTTGAAGTTTGCGATAGCGATCTTCAAGTTGTGCGACTTCGCTTTGACGTGATGTAACTTCTTGTTCTTGCCTGAGCACTTGGTTCCGCGACAGTGCGCCAGCGGCTCCGGCTGGTTTTAAGTTTTCGAGAATTGCTTGGTTGCTGCTGGTCAAACTTTGAGCGGCTTGAAATTGAGTGCGATTTTCGGCCATTTGTGCGGCGATTTGCGATTTTCTGGCATCAGTTTTGGCGTTGATATTGGCGATGACTGCTTGACTATCGACGAGCAGTTCGCTCAAGCCTGCTCGTTTGCCGCGATTTTCGCGCATTTGATTGTCGAATTGACCGACTTCTAGTTGACCGGAATTGAGGCGCGAAGCTAGTTCGGCGCGGCTAGATTGGAGTCGTTGGCGTTGTTCGGAGTCAAGATTGGCGAGATCTGTACCATTGAGTTCGGAGCGGTAGAGTTGATTTTCGGCGACGATGGAGCTGCGGCTTTTGGTGAGGGCGAGGATTTCGGGACGAACGTTGAGTTTGGCGAGATCTTGGGTGCTGACGTTACTGACGCCTTGACGGAGCAAGCTTTGATAGAAGCGGCTCTCGGCTGTCAGCGATTCGAGATTCTTTTGGAGGGAGGCGAGGGTGGTTTTAGGGACGCTCGATTCTAGGCTCAATAATTTTTGTCCGGCGGTAACTTTGTCGCCTTCTTTAACGGCTACTTCTTTGACGACGCCACCGACAGGGACTTGGACGTCTTTAACTTTATCTGTGGGTTCGAGTTTACCTTGGACGCTGACGGTTTCTTCGAGGGGTGCGACGCAAGCCCAAGCGACTAATCCAGTGGTGATACCGAGGATCGTCCAGACGATGCCCCGCGACCAGGTGCGGGATTGTTGGAAGACAACCGACTGTTCGATGCCGCCAGATTGGTAGGTTTCCATTTGGGCGCGTTCGGCTTTGCTGAGTCCGCCGCCGGGTTCGGGTTCGATTTTGCGTTTGGCGACTTTGCTGAGGTCGCTGGGGCTGTTGGATCTAACGATGTCGCTGGGTCGGGAGTTAAATTGTGGGTCGGGAGTATTCATGGTGGGGAGAGTGTTTAATGAAGATGTTAAGTTGTTGGCGATTAGGGTGTATTTATTGTAGAGAAGATATCAGTGCTGAGTGTAGGGGCTGACCATATCTACTTGTGGGCTGGGGGTTGTTCTAGTGGATGCAGAACCCGGATCTGGGGGAGGCTCCCCCCAGACCCCCCGTTGAGGGGCAGGATGCCGCCTCTCAAACTCCCCTGCATAAGGGTTGAATGGTGGATGCGGAAACAAAAAAGACATGCACTCTGCTCTAGATTTCAGTTGGAATCGATGGCGTGGAAGTCTACTCAATCCATTCTAGATTTTAGTTGGAATCGATCGAGTAGAGGGATAATCATTTCATTTTAGATTTTAATTAATAATCGATCGAGGGCAATGAGACTAAATTTATCTTTATCTCATTATCAAGTAGGGTGGGCACTGCCCACCATATCGGTTTCAGGCTAGCTACTTGAATTTTAGTTAGTAATAGATAGAGTTAAAAGATAACAACTTTGCTTTAAGTTTTGGTTAAGGCTCGTTAGAGAATTCTTAATCTTCTTTCCCCCTAAAGCCTAAAGCCTAAAGCCTAAAGCCTATGTTTGAGTTTCTTGTTGCTGGTAGAGGCAGTAATATCGACCTTTTAAGGCCATCAATTCTTGATGAGTGCCGCGTTCGACGATCGATCCTTTGTCCATCATCAAGATGATGTCCGCAGTTTTAATCGAGTTTAAGCGGTGGGTCACAAAAAAGACAGTCTGGTGTCGAAATGTTTGGGCTAAGTTCAGACAAACTTGGCGTTCGCTGTCGTAGTCGAGGGCACTTGTAGCCTCATCTAAGATTAACATACGCGGTTTCTGTAACACCGTCCGGGCGATCGCAATGCGTTGGCGTTGTCCGCCCGAAAGAGCTGCTCCGCGCTCTCCCACTTTAGTATTGTACCCACTGGGTAGCTCCATAATGAAATCATGGGCGGCGGCAACCTGGGCGGCGGCGATGACATCTTCAGATGTAGCATCGGGATTGGCGATCGCGATATTTTCTTGGACGGTGCCGCTAAATAAGAGCGTGTCCTGTAACACCATCCCAATTTGTTGGCGGTAGGAATAGAGTTCGGTTTTGCTAATATCATATTTATCGATAATAATTCGACCGGAATTAAGCTCGTAGAGGCGGGGAATGAGTTTCATTAAAGTACTTTTACCCGAACCGCTCAAACCGACTATTCCGACGAACTGTCCTGCTGTAAATTCAGCATTTAGATTAAATAGTTGATTGACATTACTACCAGGAAAGCTAAAGGTGAGATTTTCGATTTTGACATGTCCCTGAATTAGGGGCATGGTGATATTATTGATATTATCTGTGTCTACTTCTGGTTGGGCATCTAGAATATCGCTCAACCGTTCGATCGACAGGGCTGTTTCCTGAAAATTTTGCCACAATTGCACGAGTCGAAGCAAGGGTTGAGTGGTATAACCAGCAATAATGCGGAAGGCAATTAATTCGCCTAAAGTTAGGTGTTTGTCTAGTACTAGATAGGTGCCCACCCACAGTAGCAGTAAGCCAGATAGTTTATTGAGAAAACCACTAATCGAACTGGCGGTATTCGATGTCAGCGCGGTTTTAAATCCTGCACTAACGTAGCGCGCGTATTTAGTTTGCCATTGCCAACGCGATCGCAATTCGATATTCTGGGCTTTGATAGTTTGAATGCCGCCGATGACTTCGACTAGATAGGATTGGGATTCGGCATTGCGTTCGGCTTTGGTACGCAGTTGGCCGCGCACGATCGGGGAGACAATCCAAGTAAGGAGGATAAAAGCGGGTAATGTGGCTAGAGCGATAATTGTCAGCAACCAACTATAAGCCAACATCACGCCGATATATACGACCGAAAAGATCGCATCGAGGACGACGGTGAGGGCGGTTCCGGTGAGAAATTGGCGAATATTTTCGAGTTTGTTAATGCGGGTGGCGAGTTCGCCGACGGGACGCTTTTCAAAATATTTGAGTGGCAATCGAAATAATCGATCGATAATTTGCGCGCCTAATGTCAGATCGATCCGGTTGGTGGTATCGACAAATAAGTTCGTTCGCAGTGTTGTCAAAATAGCTTCAACGATCGCCAGGACGATTAGTAATGTACCAAAAGTATTGAGCGTACTGACACTATTACCACCGATAACTTTATCGATAATTAACTGTGTCAATAATGGATTCGCCAGCCCGAATAGTTGGACGAATAAGGACGCAATTAAAACTTCGATTAATACTTGCCTATGCTTTTGAATGGCAGGAATAAACCAACGTAGCCCAAATTTGGTTTGCGGTAAATTACTACTGCGTTGGAGTAACAATACCTCGCCGTCATTGCCCCAAAGTTCGGCAAAAGTAGCAGGTTTCAATCGGCGAATGCCAGTGGTGGGGATGGCCAGCGTCAGCTCCTGTGGGGTAATTTTATAGACGATCGCAAAACTATCTTCCCAAGGAATCAGCAAGGGTGCTTGGAGCTTGTGGATGGCGGTGGCGGGGATTTTGACCATCTGTGCGTTGATGCCGAGCAGTTCGGCGATCGCGCCAGCTAGTTGCAGCGGCACACCAGCATTATTGGCGAGCTGATTTTTTAGCAATCGATCGACAACATCCGGTCGAAACGGGACTTGCAAATACTTACACAGCATCTTCAAGCAAGCGATCGTCCCGCCTAATGCCCCTCTGCCCTTGAAGATCGGGTAGTTAGTGCGTCTGTCGTGCGGGGGATCGTCTTCGACTAGATCGCCAGCTACAGGTCGATCTGGCGCGTAGGGAATGCCCAAAGCAGTGGGTGAAAATTCACTCGGATCGTCAGTAATTTCCAGATCGGGATCGTCCGCCGTCGCCATAACTTCCAGCCGAGGAACGCCTACCAATCGGGCTAAATTTGGCTTTCTAATCTCTAAAATTGAATTAGGTGCTGCGGTTTGAAGATCGAGACAACTCCCCACAGGATAACCATTAATGTCGCCGCTACTGACGAACCAACTGCGATCGGGATCGAGATCGGCAATTCGCAATTTACCTGGTGCGAGATTGCGAATTGTGGCTCTAGCTGCAAGTTTTAGTACGAATTCGCGCAAATCTTTAGCACCAAACGATCGCATTAACAGATCGGGATCTGGGCAAGTCTGAAGATATTGGGCGATCGGGTCGTAAACTTCGATCGCGGGAGTACTGTAGTAGAATAATGCTTCTAATTGTGGCGTTCGGTCGACTAGTTGGCGAAAATACGCAACTGGAACCCGAACACACACCGCCTCTGTCGAAGCAATCGCCGTCTCGCAAGCGTGCTGTCGCAAGACTCCAGTCCAACCTAATATTTCCCCTTTTTCCAACAGTTGCAGCGTCGTTGGCAGTCGATCGATCGGATTGTAAGCGATTAGCCGAATTTGACCTGAATAGACAATAATAATCCGATCGGGCATTTGCTCTCGCATCAGCACTGTTTGCCCCATCCGATAGCGAATAAATTCAGATCGCTCGGTTAAAGTTGCTAATTCGGCTGTCGATAACTGGGCAAATGGCAGCAGATTTGCATAAAAATCGCGGATCTTAGCTTGAGGAGAATTCATTTAGACTAGTTGGCGTAAGAATTGGCTCACTCGATCGATGACACCCCAGTTTGGCAAAATGCTATCAGATTATCGATCGATTGTCTGTGATTTAGGGAGGGAATAGTGGATAGTGGATAGTGAGTATGAACGCAAATGTCCACGCACCCATTACCCATTACCCATTACCCATTTGTGCTTGCAGCCAAGTCTGAAATAATTCATCGATTAGACGTTGGCGCATGGGTTCGTCTAATTGCGCGGGGATGAGTCGTTCGGGACGAATGATGACATACCATTGTTCTAATAACACTGGCGGACAAACTTTGCCAATTGGTTGAGTAGAGATCAGATCGGCGATAACTGGATGCGGCGAACTCAGCTCTACAGGGCCGATTAAGCCGCCAGTTTGCGCTTCGGCACCTTGCGAATATTGACGCGCGAGTTCGGCAAATGTTTGTTCGCCATCGATCGATCGAAAATAGATTTCTTGCGCGATACCCAGATCGCTCGTCCGAATTAATGAATAAATTGCTTTATCTAACTGTGCTTTACGCTTGAGGAAATAAGATTCGGTTTTATTGCCCCAAGTTTGTTGTTTTAATTTCTCGATTTTGAAATTACGCTCGGCAATTTCTGTCAATTGTTGACGTTCCAAATGATAGAGCGCGAGCCATTCCCCTAATCGTTCTTCCGATGTCAAACCCTCGCGATCGTAAAGTTGTTTGAGCGCGGCGATTCGCTCGTCATCACTACATTCAATATCGGCAATAGCCCGATCGATCGTTAGTTCGCGTACCAGCCTTGGTAACAGTTGGTATCTTTTCAGCAGCGGTAATAGCTCTGCTTGCGATACTGAAATATTCCCAATTTGCACGAATTCAGTCACTTGGATTTTGGATTGACGATTTTGGATTACAGCACTTTCGGGTGAGCTGAGTAGGGCTATATCTGTGATTATGCCCTAGAAAAACTGGAGAGCGATCGTCATGCCACTCCGCCAACCAGCCAATCCGTCCCTCATTACTCATTACCCATTACATTACTCATTACTCATTACTCATTACCCCTTCTAATCAATCGAGCCGCTAGTCATAAATGCTGGAGCACTCTCGATCGACTTAACCGCTCAGTAGTTATAAAATAGAGGACTACAGCCAAAAAATATTTAAATCTAACTTTTATGACAACGACGATCGCACCTACAGATCGCCTGGTGAGCCAATTAGTCAATAGCTTACTCGGCATCAAACCCCTGGCCAAATTTGCCAAAGATCGCGCGCGGAACTTGATTATTAAACGGGCTGAGGCGATCGGGGTAGCTTGGCGGGATGAAGTAAAGTTTTTGCGATCGCGTGGCGGTTCTGAGGCATTTTCGCCGCAGTGGGAAGCAGATTTAGCTCAGATTACCAACCCCGCTCTTAAATATCCCGAATATTATTTAACATCTTTTCATGCTTACGATCGCGGGAATATGAGTTGGGATGCCGCGATGGAGGTAGAAGTCGCCGCCTATTCCGTTCATGCCAAAATCTTTGCCGAAACGGGCAAAACTGGCGACGCGCAACTACGCCAAAGTTATCACGATCTAGTTACTCAAGCTCTGGCAACACCACCCGAACGAATTCTCGATATCGGTTGCAGCGTCGGGATGAGTACGTTTGCGATGCAGGAAGTCTATCCCCAGGCGCATTTAACTGGTGTAGATCTATCGCCATATTTCCTCTCGATCGCCAATTATCGCGCCCAACAACAGCAAGCACAACAAATCAACTGGGTTCATGCGGCTGGCGAAGCTACTGGCTTACCCGCACAGAGCTACGATCTGGTATCGCTATTTTTAATCTGTCACGAACTGCCCCAAACCGCCACGCGCCAGATCTTTCAAGAAGCCAAACGTCTGCTCAAACCAGGCGGACATATTGCGATTATGGATATGAATCCCGAATCGGAAATCTATTCGCAGATGGCACCATATATCTTGACGCTGCTCAAAAGTACCGAACCGTATCTCGATCGCTATTTTACGCTAGACATATCGCAAGCCCTCATCGATGCAGGTTTTGAGGCTCCCACGATTACCCCCAATACCCCTCGCCATCGGACGGTAATTGCTAGAGCGAAATAACTTATTAGAGATCGGGAGATCATCTTCTATTGAATCCGCATTGCGATCGAATTTCACCACAAATCGATCGCAATTTACCCCTTAACTATTGAATTGGCTAATGGGGTAAATATTCTATAGTGCTAATAGAACTAATTCCATTAATTGGACTTATTTTATGACCATATCGATCGGTTGTGCTGTGTGGTCTTATCCTGGTTGGGTAGGAGAGGTTTATCCACCCAAAACGCCCTCCAAGGAATTTTTGCGCGTCTATAGCCATCATTTTTCCGCAGTAGAGGGTAATACGACCTTTTATGCTACACCCGATCGCGCCACAATCGATCGCTGGATCGCGCAAACTCCGGCTGGATTCAAATTTTGTCTCAAATTTCCCCGCGCAATTACTCATAATGGATCGCTCGCACCTTACCTCCCGCAAGCGCAAGCATTTATTACTCAAATGCAGGAATTGGGTGACAGGTTGGGGGTGATGTTTATTCAATTACCGCCGAATTATTCACCTAGCAACGGGTTTTCAGATTTAAGTAACTTTCTCTCTGAGCTACCGCGTCGAGATGTAGCGATCGCCCTAGAAGTTCGCCATCTAGATTGGTTCGATTCGCCCCATGCAGAGCGGTTAACGGAGTTATTAACTAGATTGGGTGTCGGACGAGTTATTCTCGATTCTCGCCCGATTTATGAGGCAGCTAAAAGCGGAGAATCGATCGTTGAATGCAAGAAACCGCGCGTCCCGCTCGCGCTCGATCTGACAGCACCTTTTACACTAATTCGATACGTTTCTCATCCCGTGCGATCGGCCAATCATATCTGGCTAGAAGGATGGACGCATCAAATTCAAACATGGTTGGAGCGAGATACTCAAGTATACATGTTCGTGCATTGTCCGATCGAGGCTCGATCGCCAATTAATGCACGTTATTTACATGAGATATTTACTCGATCGGGTATTTCGTTGGCACCATTACCGCCTCGATTTAGCGATGATTCGCCCGTTCAATTAAATTTGTTTTAACCGATTTATAGTTAACGTCAGACAACACATCAAGTTACAGTAAATTTGTCCATGATGAACAGTTGCAAACTGCTTTTGTTTGTTAAATTATAAAGTATTAATATCCAATCAGCCACCATGCTCAAAAGATATCTAGCGAGTCTAATCGATCCTGAATTTATGTCTACAGGATTAAAAACAGCTTTGGTAGTTGGATCGCTACTGTTTATTATCAATCATGGTCTAGCAGTATTACGGGGCGAAATGACTAGCGAACGATGGATTTCTGTCGCGATTACTTACTTGATGCCTTACCTAGTGAATGTTTACGGACAATACAGCTATCGTCGTAAGTTCTCAATGCGACAAAATAGCGAGTTTACATCGAGTCGATCGTAACCGAAGAAACGAGCGACGATCGATCTTTAAAAGATTACTTTCTAGATATCGCTGCTGCAATATCTTCACGAGTAGCTCCAAGTGATAATAACGATTTAATTAATAGATCGATCGATACTGAAGGATCGTTAGCTTCCATTTTAGCCACCCGCGATTGACTAGAGTTAATATTCTCAGCTAACTTTCGTTGAGACAGTTGCTCTTGTTGTCTAAATTTCTTCAGTGACTTACTTAAAGCTAATCGAATTTCAATTATCTCCATCTCTTCTGGTGAAAGATCTAAAAATTCAGCAATAGTAACAACTTTACCACCCGCAGCTTCTATTCTTTGTCTCTTTATAGATTCCATTAAATAATCCCTGAAAGGATTTCCCATGCTTAATTATGTCATATCAGACATAATTGCATCAACTAAAATCCGCACCAACATCCCGACTGTGGCACAATCGTAGATAGTGGCAAATCGACGCATCATCATCCCATGACAGCTAATCTACCCCCCCAGTACGACACAAAGACAACAGAAGCCAAATGGCAACAGATTTGGGAAACCAACCAAACCTATAAAGTCGATCCGGCAAAAGGTGGGAAACCATTCTGTATAGTCATTCCGCCGCCAAACGTGACGGGAAGTTTGCACTTGGGACACGCGTTTGAACAATCGCTGATCGATGCACTGATTCGGTACCATCGGATGTGTGGGGACAATACCCTGTTTCTACCTGGTACGGATCATGCGAGTATTGCGGTACAGACGATCTTAGAGAAGCAGCTCAAAGCTGAGGGTAAGACGCGCTATGATGTCGGACGCGAAAAGTTTTTAGAGCGCGCCTGGGAATGGAAGGCAGAGTCAGGTGGGAGGATTGTCAATCAGCTCAAGCGGATGGGTGTCTCGGCAGATTGGACGCGGGAACGGTTTACCCTGGATGAGGGGTTATCGGCAGCGGTATTAGAGGCATTTGTCAGGCTGCACAAAGATGGGTTAATTTATCGGGGACAGTATTTAGTCAATTGGTGTCCAGCTTCGCAGTCGGCGGTGTCAGATTTGGAAGTTGAGAATAAAGAAACTAATGGTAATTTGTGGTATTTCTGTTATCCTTTGAGCGATAGTTCGGGATATATTGAAGTTGCCACTACGCGTCCAGAAACTATGCTGGGTGATACGGCGGTGGCGGTTAATCCCAAGGATGAAAGATACAAACATCTGATTGGTAAAACGCTGAAGTTGCCAATTGTGGGGCGCGAAATTCCGATTGTCGGCGATGATTTTGTCGAGGCTGAATTTGGAACGGGTTGTGTCAAGGTAACTCCTGCGCACGATCCCAATGACTTTGCTATGGGCAAACGCCACAATTTGCCCTTAATTAATATCATGAACAAAGACGGCACTCTCAATGAGAATGCTGGCGAATTTAACGGTCAAGAACGGTTCGCTGCGCGGCGAAATGTTGTTGCGAAATTAGAAGAACTGGGCAATCTAGTTAAGATTGAAGCTTATAAACATACGGTACCTTATAGCGAACGCGGAAAAGTTCCAATCGAGCCATTATTATCGACTCAATGGTTTGTCAAAATTCGCCCGATGGCGGATAATTGCCTGGAGCATTTAGATAACCAGAATTCGCCCGAATTCGTCCCACAACGCTGGGGAAAAGTATATCGCGATTGGTTGGTCAAATTGCAAGATTGGTGCATCTCGCGGCAATTATGGTGGGGACATCAGATTCCGGCTTGGTATGCTGTGAGCGAGTCTGGGGATGAGATAACCGATAATACGCCTTTCTTCGTTGCTAAAAATGAAGAGGAAGCAAAAGCGCAGGCGATCGAACAGTTCGGTATAGATGTAAAATTAGTCCGCGATCCTGACGTATTAGATACTTGGTTTTCGGCTGGATTGTGGCCATTCTCTACTTTAGGTTGGCCGGGAAATACGGTGGATTTAGAGGCTTATTATCCTACTTCTACTTTGGTAACTGGCTATGACATTATCTTTTTCTGGGTTGCCAGAATGACGATGATGGCGGGATATTTTACGGGTAAAATGCCATTTAAAGATGTCTACATTCACGGCTTAGTTCTAGACGAAAATGGTAAGAAGCAGTCGAAGTCAGCGAATAATGGTATCGATCCATTATTACTGATCGATAAATACGGTACCGACGCGCTCCGTTATACTTTAGTGCGCGAAGTTGTCGGTGCGGGACAAGATATTCGGATTCAATACAACCGCAAAACTGACGAATCGGAATCGGTCGAAGCCAGTCGCAATTTCACTAATAAAATCTGGAATGCAGCGCGATTTGTAATGCTAAACTTCGAGAGTGCGGAGTTTAAGATCGATCGAGATAATTTAACAACTCCCGCGATCGAATCTCTAGAAGTAGCCGATAAATGGATTCTCTCGCGCTTCCATCAAACCGTCGAGCAAACCCGCGATTATATCGATAGATATGGATTGGGTGAAGCTGCTAAAGGTTTGTATGAATTCTTCTGGGGTGACTTCTGCGACTGGTATATCGAGCTAGTCAAATCGCGGTTACAAGAAGATGCCGATCCAAATAGTAAATTAGTCGTACTCCAAACTTTAGCCTTCGTTCTCGATGGCATTCTCAAATTACTGCATCCATTTATGCCACACGTCACGGCAGAAATTTGGCAAACCCTAAGTGAGAGTGACGATCGAAATGATATCTCGATCCAGCCATATCCTACTAGCGATGCTAGCTTAATTAATCCCGAACTCGATCGAGAATTCGATCTACTCATCGGTGCTACTCGTACTATCCGTAACCTCCGTGCGGAAGCCGATCTCAAACGCGCGATTAAAGTCTCAATTATTTTGCAAAGCGATAGCGCAGCCGAGCGAGAAATATTAGAGCGCGGCAAAACTTATCTGTGCGATTTAGCGCAAATTGAGAACCTCACGATCGTCGATAAATTGGCAGAAGAACCAACCAGATCGATTGCCAGTGTTTATGCAACGGTGCAAATTATTTTACCGTTAACTGGCGTTGTCGATCTCGAAGCTTTCAAAGCCAAAATTCAGAAGAAAATCGATAAAATCGACAAAGAAATCGAATCGATTCGCGGTCGGTTAAATAATGCCAAATTTATCGAACGTGCTACGCCAGAAGTAGTCCAACAAACTAAGGATATGTTAGCCGAAGCCGAAAAACAAAAAGAAATCTTACAAGAAAGACTAAACCAGTTCTAATCCAAAATCAGCCCTCACCCCCAACCCCTCTCCCAAGCTTGGGAGAGGGGAGCCGGAGCCGCAGGATCTGGCGGGGTGAGGGCTGAAGG
>NZ_PVWO01000065.1 GCF_003003845.1 Chamaesiphon polymorphus CCALA 037
TGGCAAATGAAGATTGATGATGCTCGCTGTAAACTTACTTCTCTTTACCCTAATATTGAATTTTGACACTGCACTAGTTTCTTTCTCATTCTCAGAGCTGCCGTACCACCAATTAGTGTACCCACGATCGAAAAGGGTTCGGGAACTGCTGTGGTAGTAGAAGGAGAAATATTACCTACCCCAGAGATCGTATTGGTAAAAGATCCAAAATCGGTACTTTTATAACCACTAGTTACCAAAAAGTAATCAGTGCCAGCAAAGAGCGAAGGTACGAAAAAGGTTGAAGTTGATACGCCCGAAATAGGCGATTGAGTAGACGAATTTAAGAGATTACTGAAACTATTACTAGGATTGAAAGAATCTTCATATAGAGATATTACATTTTGCCAGGGTGTGGAGCTACTGCTAAAATCGTAACGCCCGGTGGTGTCTACCCGAAAATGAAATACATCAAACGGAGAAGCCTCTGCTCCAAATACAAATGCCTCAAATGTCGTGCCACCAGAGTTGGTGGTGCCATTATATGTCAATATGGCCGATCGAGCGGGTGCGCTGGCGATGAGGGAAAATCCTAAAGTCCCACCAATTAAGGCGATGAGAGATTTTGTGAAACTAGCTGCGCCAAAATTTTTGGTTGAGAGAAGATGCATATTTTTATTGGTGGTGAGAAATCGGGGTACGTAACTAAATTATTCACAACCGATCGTGTGGTTGCGACTGACGATCGCGATCGATAAAACCGAACTTCTAAGTATTGATAAGTAATAAAATTTACCAATCCTAAGCAAGCTATGAAAAGAGAGATATCTCGGTTCGCTCTGACTGTCAAATAAATACACAGGGAGCGTTAGCGGCGAAGATATCTCGATCGATTATTTCTCGATCTCTACGACTAGAGTTCCACAAAATATTCGCAGAACTAACATTTCTGTAGAAAAATATCGCCAAAAAAACACCCTGCCGATCGATAACTCGCAGGGTGTTTTGTGCGGACGCACAGATAGATAAAGTTCGGTCAATTAGCCGCGCTCGCTACCTGTGACGCCATCATCTCTCAGTCGCCGCCGCTCGATCTCTTCTGGAGTTGGTGCGCCGGGATTGAGCTGGTTGTATTTGGCTGACTCTTCGAGCAAATCGTGACGGGTAAAAATAGCTTCAGGTTCGGGATTCGATCGATCTGGGAGCGGACGCTCGCGAGGTTCTAAGCGATACCAATCGTACCAATTACGAGCCACCAACCAGAATACCGATAGCAAGGCTATGGCACTGAGTACCATCCCACGCGTACCGCTGTCAGAGGTAGCTTCGGCGATCGAAAAGCTATAGATCGGGAGAATTGCACCCACGAGTGTCGAAATTATCGCCGCCACAGCAATCCGCAAATTACCTCGTCCCAAGCCCCAAACTAGCAGCAGCAACACGATCGAAACGCCGCTCCAGACGGATACAAAATCACCGATCCGACTGAAATAGGTGAGGGCAAACATCCCCGTGAAAAATGCCAATCCGGCGATCGCGATGTCTTGGAGTCGCATCGGTATCGACAGACATAACAGCAGCATCCACCAGCCAAAAATACCAGGAGCTAGCAGTAATAATAGCGGTAGCGTTCCCGTCTGGGCGGCGACAGGTGCCCCAATCGATACCCCGAAAGGTTTTTGCACCGAAGCATCGCGATCGAATGCCCAAGTAAACGTTTGTCGATCGCCATTACTTGTGGTTTTGGTAGGTGCGACGTCGCTGACAAAATTGAGTCGCGGGACTGTCGAGGAGATCGTCATCCGAAAGTTGTCTAGAGAGCCAGCCTTGGCACTATACACCCACTGGGGAGAGCCTTGAGCGCGATAGTTAACGCGGAGTTTGCTAATACTACCTGGCGCGATCTGGATCGGGAAGCGATATTCGCCAGGAGTAGTTGAAGTTAACTTTTTGCCATCGCGCTGGACTTCAAAGTTTTGCAGGAGCGAATAACCAGTCGGGGGCGCAATTTGAAAGACAAAGCGATTGGTAGTACCGATCGGATTGGTAATCTGATAGTCGCCTCTAAAGTCGATCGCGAAATTATTGCTATTGCTGGGAGTTATTTTTAGCGGCGAGATCGTCACTTGCAGATTGGAGCCGCTGACTGATGACTGACGGGTGACTTCTCTTTTGTCTTGCACTTTTACCAGTTTGCCATCGAGCTGCGTGGTATAAGAGAAAGGCTCTTGAGTAATATAGCTAACCTGGGGTGAAGATTGTTGAATTAATTCCCCCGCCTCCAACGTTGGCGTTTTTTGGGCTACTCGTGCTTGCTCCCAATTGCTCTGACGGTTGGATAGCGTCGAACACAATCCAAACCCCAACAGCACGATCGCCGTGACGAGGAAGATTTGCTGCAAGCCGCGCATTAATTGAGCCGACTGCATTACCCAATCGCCGATGGCGACATTTGAGGGATAGTTACGGAGCGAAAAGTTGAACAAAGCCATCCCCGCACCCAATCCGATCGCGAGGAGCGCGAACACTGCTAGTGCCAGAGGCAATCGATCGGCAAGTTGGTTGAGATATTGGGGTTGAGTGAGATCTGGTAACGCTGTCTGAGCGATAGACCCAGGTGGCAACAGCAAGTCTGAAGTCATAGCAACCAGCATAATTAAATTCCTATCTTGAGTGGATTTAGCTTAAAAGTGGTTATCGTACTTGGTATTAAATATTACTTTGAATTGCGATCGATTAGATTAGATGACTTCGATTACAGTAGTATCATAACTGCCAAAATTTTTGACTGTCTCAGCATAAGCATCGAGATCGGCTAGCGCAGATTTGAGTTCCCGACAGTTGTGGCGATCGGTTTCGATATCGATAAAAAATAAATAATCGCCCAAAGAACGTTTGCTCGGTCGAGATTCGACTCGGCTCAAATTCAGCCCCCGATTGGCAAAGAAACCCAACGCGGTGACTAATCCGCCCGGAGTATTCGATCGCAAACTAAAAGCCACCGAAGTACAGTTACCCGCGATCGTCGGCTGCAAACTAATCGCCCAGAACTTAGTTTGGTTGTCTGGGTAATCATTAATCGATCTTACCAAAACTGGCAATTCATACAAATTAGCCGCTCGTACCGAAGAAATTGCGGCAGATTGAGGATTTGCGGCCAAAGTTGCTAGAGCTGCGGTAGTAGAATTATCCGCAATCCGCACCGCGTGAGGGAGATGCTGCTGCAACCAGAGCTGACATTGACTCAGAGCTTGCGGATGCGAATACACCGTCTCGATCTGGCTCAAGTCCTTAGCTACCGAAACTAAGGCATGATGGATCGGTAAGACGATCGCCTGTTGAATTTGAAGGTTGGCGACGAGTTGCCAGATGGTATCGGCAGTCATCGTCACACCACCTTCGATCGAGTTTTCGACTGGGACGATCGCCAATGCGACTTCTTTGGCGGCGACAGCTTTGAGCGTTTGCGCGATATTTGGATAGGGTTGCAAGCACAACTCTACACCCGCAAGTTTGGCGCGTGCGTAAGCTAATGCCGCCGCTTCTGAATAAGTACCTGTAGGCCCTAAATGGCCGATCTCTAGAGTCATAACCAGTTGCTAATCAGTACCATAATTGCCGCACTAATTTAATAAACTACCCAGTGTTTAATTCGAGCTAGAAATCTAGGCCGTAAAGCCGATCCCCTAGAGAGTCGAGAATGCGATAAAATTGTAGATAAATGTATCTTATCGCGATCGGAGAGCGATCGATTAGAACTAAATTTCTACTTAGCTTTTAAATATTTACTTCTAAGACAATTTTTTCAATATCGATCTTTGGCACCCAATAATGTTGCATAGTAGTATCGGTTCTAACTCCTTGCTTTAGATATGCAAATCGTTAAATTCACAGCAGATCGATCGGTCGATATTGCCGTACCCAAGCAACCGATCCCCATCGGGCATTATCTGCGCCAACCCCATCGGTTAGTCAATGCGCTAGTCGATCCCAGTCGTATCCAACAACTGAGCGAGGATGAGTTTCGGCTATCCATGCGCACCCTGAACTTTTTTGGAATCGAGCTTCAGCCGACAGTATATTTGCGCGTGTGGACGGAAGCAGACGGCACCGTGCGGATCGCCTCTACCAAATGTGAAATTCGCGGTATCGATTATATCGATCGACGCTTTAGTCTGCAACTAATGGGTAAATTATCCCCCTATGAAGCACAAGGGCAAACATATCTAGAGGGATTGGCAGATCTGCAAGTCCAAGTAGATCTCCCACCACCATTAAACTTCATGCCTCGATCGATGGTAGAGTCGGCAGGAAATAGTCTGCTCAAAGGGATTCTCAACACCTTCAAACAGCGATTGCTGCACCAATTAATTGCCGATTATATCTTATGGGCTAATACCGGAACTGAAGGTACCAGCACTAAGCCATCAACCCAGCCTCAAGCTCCGCATTTAGGCTAGAAATGGAGTCGGGAGATCTGTAGGTTGGGTAGAGCAGCGCGTTGGCGAAGCCTCTCGGAACGAGAAAACCCAACACACTTAACCAAACCTTATTAAGGGCAGACGTGACGATTGCAAGGACTGAACGATTGGCGATGTTCTGGAGTAATGCCATATTTCTCGATCGCATTGCGATGTTGGAGGGTACCATAACCCTTATTATTTTCCAAATCGTACATTGGGTAAATAGCTGCCAATTCGCTGGTAACTCGATCGCGCCACACTTTAGCTAAAATACTTGCAGCCGCGATCGAAGTCGATCGATCTTCACCCTTAACCAAAGTTTGTTGGGGGATATCGAGCTGGGGAATAGCGCGATTGCCATCTACCAAGCATAATTCTGGTGTCACCGCCAAACCAGTTATCGCCCGCCGCATTGCCACTAACGTCGCCTGAAGAATATTAATCTCATCGATTTCGGCAACCGTAGCAATACCAATCTGATACGCGATCGCAATTTGTTGAATTTGTGGCACCAACAGCTCTCGACGTTGTGGGGACAGCTTCTTGCTATCTTTAACACCCCAACTTTGACACCGTTCGATCGCGTCTTTAGGCAGAATTACCGCCGCTGTCACCACTACTCCAAATAAAGCACCCCGCCCGACTTCATCGACACCAGCAATCAATTCTTCGGGACGAGTTAATTCATAACTAATCATCAGCAGCTAAATCAACCTAAATTCGGCATAAGTATCTTGCTATAATAGCTCGACCGATCGATAGTCGATCGATAAATGCCAATTATTAAAATTACTGCTACAGATATTTACCACTCCCAGCGGCAGATGAGGTTAAATTAATGGAAGATAAATTTTATAATTTAGAACTAAATAAAATTACTTTTTTACCCAAAGAAGTAGTCATTAATATATCAAGTGATGATATTAACTTTTTGTGCAATACGGGTTTGCCAAAATTGGTTAAATCATTGGAGTTAACGTTCGATCTATCACAAGCGAAAAAGTATGCTTGTATTGATAGCAAGCAAGATTGTACAGAATATATAAATGAAGAAGATGAAAATAATAGCTTGGAATTTATATGTAAAATTGGCAAACGTTTTTCTGAAGGAATGTTTATATCTATTCAAGAATCAGATGGTGGAATATATTTAGCTGCAAACCCAATATACAATGACAGAGAAAGATTTCTGCAAAAAACAACGTATATCAACTCAAACATTAAATGTTTTGCTAAATGCTTGAAAATATACGATCTCTTTTTTATCAGTAATAAAGATATCATGGACGATTGCTATAGTAAAACAGAAGCAGAAAGGCATAATATACTGCTTAAATTAGAAAGAGATTTGAAAAATGTTGATGTCACAGTTGTAGGTTCTAGTCCAGGTAAACTTGACTATGATGGGTTGTGGACTTATTTAATAGAAGAAATGTATGATGTTTTTGACGTAGATTCGTATGAGGAAGAAGATAGTGAGCCGCTGGGTTGGGCAGTGCCCACCACTTAAACCTAAACAGAGAAATAACTTCGGCTTATTTTATCAACCTTGGCATACTCGCTCGCTACTGTAGAGATCGATCGAGGGTTATTTGGATCGATCGCATCTAATTTGCTACTTCTCGATCGAGAAAATTTGGATCGATCTCTAATCAATCGATATATTAGATTCGATCGTGTTAAATGTTGTTATGTGCTCTCGATCGGTTAGCTATTTTCTAATTGCGATCGTAAGAGTTGTAATCGATCGATACTTAATTCAGTCAATTCAGAAATTGTTTCAACAGGTATATTTTTCAGCAACATTTTCACAGCAATTTCTTGTTGCTTTTGCTGCTCTCCTTCTTGTTTTCCTTCCTGCTTGGCAGCTTGAATTTGTTCCAAATACAAAGGTGATAACTGCATAATTAAATCCCGATCCTCCGGTTGAATATTTTCCTGATTCTCTAAAGTAACCTTCAAATTACTCAGTAACTCTAGCGTATTCTGACGATATGGATGTTCCTTGGGTAACTCGTTTACTTCCTCGATCGCGCGCCTTTGTACCCCATCCTTACCTAATATTCTAAACCACAGCGTTTCTGGTGTCTTGGGTAAACGGTGAATGACAATAATCCCCGTCTTCTGTGCTGATGGTAGCAAATATACACCCTCACCTCGTTCGGCATCTAAATTAGCCCCCAAGCTCATTAAAATGTTGTCCGATAAAGTGGGTGTCAGAATCCAGAGCGTGGGTAAGTCATCATCCTTGGGTTCGGGTTGCTTCTTGCGGTTGGCTTCTCGACAGATCTTGGCATGTAGATCGTAGAGCTTAGACATACAAGCACGAATATCGGGAACCGAAACCGAGTTGCGAAATGGCTCGAAGACAACTAGCTCGGTTACAAATAAAGCTAGCAAACCTAAATCGGTGCGACCGAGATTGCGATCGGATGGAATGAAATAGACATCAACTTCCCTAACTTCAGCGGCAATTTTATAGGCTGGTTCGACCTTACCAAAGGGTGAAAGCAAGTTTTCTAAAAAACTCTTAGCAAATTCATCATGGGGGAAAATCGTCATGCACAGCAATACCAAAATACTCTGACAGTATTACACACGACGGGGACAGCAATACAGCAACGCAGTTATATGGGCGGTTTTTTCGCCCATATAACTGCGTCAAGACAGCCTATCCCAGATCCAGGCTCCACTTGCTCCTGTGAATCCTAGACTGGAATAATATCTGAAGCGTGACTTCAATCGACAACCGCCGAAGAACGGCGTTTGCGCCGTCGATTCTCAGGCAACTCTTCTGGAACATCCGCAACTGCTGTCAATGTCTCACTTTCTAGTGGTGTTGCCATTGGTTCAGGCTCCATAACTGGTTCACTGTTGGCAAATTGAGGAGTCATAGCAACTTCTTCATCAGCTTCAGGTCGTTCTATCGCGATCGCTGGTGGAGCTACCGGAATTGTAAATTCCCGTTCCACGCTTTCAGTGGTCGATGATTCAGGTGCAGCTACATCTTCTGTTTCGATCGCGTCAACGGTAGGACTCGGCTCAGAAACGATCGGTTCGGGGGGTAAACTTCCAATCGGTACGACATGCACGATCGCTGTTTTAGGATTATTTAACTCCCGCCCCAACTTTACCAGCGGTGAAACTCCCATCCACGCGTAGGTTTCCTTCTCCAAATCCGACATTTCGACAGAGACTACCTCTGGCGGCTCGATCGTCGGTCGGGTCGGCTTGACTCGTTGTGGTTTACCGGGTCGCTCCCGATCCTTCGCCGCGTCATCTATCGATCCGGCTGAGTCTTCCAATTCGGTAGGCTCGTCGGGGACGTATGCTTCGAGCGGAGGAGGCAAAAAATCACTACTAATGAGGGTAGCGCGGTTATTATTCTCGATCGAGGTGGGAATACCGCGATTATTCGTCACGATGCCGCGACTTGGCGAATTAGAATTGGGAATTGGCGTGCGTGGGGTATCACCATTGGGTGTCGGACGCGGTACCACATTTCTCACTACTTCTTCGCGTTCGGTGCGACCCACGCGACGACGGCGTTTTTTGCCAACTCCATTCTGCTGTTGATAGCTGGGATGGTTGACCAAATTGAAATCATCTTCACCTTCAATCCCTTCTGACTCGAAGTTTTCCCATGGTTCTGGAACTGAGACTACCGATGGACGCAGATCGGGTAACGTGCGATCGTTACGACGCGGGCCTCTAGTCAATCCTCTACCAGCAACACCATCGCGATCGACATTGTGGCGAGTGCGATGTTCGCGGACGGGAGTGGTAGAAACTAACGAAATTGGCACTGCTTCGCCATCTGCACCATAAACGGCTTCACCAGGAACGTGAGCTAAATGTCCCAAACCGCCACAAGTGGCACAAGTTTCGCCAAATAATTCGTAAATATTTTGACCTTGACGTTTGCGAGTTAGCTCTACTAGTCCTAGTTCGGATAATTGGGCGATTTGAGGTCTAGCTTTATCGACTCGAAGCTGTTTATTAAAATGCTCTAAGACTTGCAGTTGATCTTTGCGGTAATCCATATCGATAAAATCGATGATGATTACCCCAGCAATATTCCGCAGTCGCAACTGACGGGCGATTTCGGTGGCGGCTTCGCAGTTCGTCCACAGTACCGTTTCGCGCGAAGTATTCGATCGAGTAAACGAGCCAGAGTTGACATCGACGACAGTTAGTGCTTCTGTCGGTTCGATGATAATATATCCGCCAGACGGCAGATCTACTCTGGGTTTTAAGGATTCTCTAATTGCCGCATTCACGCGGAAATATTCGAGAATTGGTTGGCGTTCGCGGTGACGATCGACTACAACGCCTGGGGGTAACTGACCGTCTGTCCAGCCTGAGAGTGTCTGTTTGACCCGTTTGAGACCCTGCTCGGAGTCTACGACAATCCGATTGACATCTTGGGAATACATATCGCGCAGGACTCTTTGAATAAAATCATCATCGCGATTGAGTAGTGCTGGCGCGCGGGTAGAATTAGCATCCTGTTGGACGATTTCCCACTGTTTTTGGAGTTGTTCGAGATCTTCTAAAATGGCCTCTTCTGTCGTGTCTTCAGCTTCAGTCCGCACGAGTAAACCCATTCCGGCTGGCTTGGCGAGTACGGCTAAGGCTCTGAGCCGATTGCGTTCGCCTTCAGAACGAATCCGGCGGGAGAGATTTACCCCTTTGCCAAAGGGAATCAAAACGACATAACGGCCGGGGAGGCTAACATTTCCCGTCAGTCTGGGGCCTTTATTCCCAGTTGGTTCCTTCATGATCTGCACCAGCACTTTTTGCTGCGGTGCGAGCAATTCGGTAATCGAACCCGAACTACGTCTGAGTCGGAGCGGCCCTAGATCGGTAACATGGATAAATCCATTCCGTGCAGGATCGCCGATGTTGATAAACGCCGCGTCAATCCCTGGCAACACATTTTCGACGATGCCAAGATAGATGTCACTGACCTGATGTTGTCCGGTCGCTACTACCAATTCTTGAATTTGGTCTTCTCCAAATACGGCACCAATGCGGTGTTGCTCCGCAATAATTATTTGCTTTGGCATTCAATTTCCTCGAAAATTAGCAGCCCGCTCGATTGCCTAGAATCGATAGACGATCGAGCGGTGCTGGTATGATGTAACGTAATGTGTCCGAATGGCTAACTGCTTTGTGCTGCAATGGGTCTATCTCCGAGGCATGTTGGTTCGCGATGGGGAGACACTTGTCTTCGGCTAGAGGATCTAATCGGGAAGCTCAATGGTTGACATCTGTACCGATTTTGTTGAGTGTTATACGATCCACTCATCCATAACTAGAGTGCTAGATGTGTAGCTCCCGATTATCGATCGGGTTAGCATGACAGGTCAAATAGTGCGGATCTTAGACTAAAGTTCTCAAAAGTAGCCGTTGCAACTTAAGCGCAACTTCCACCTTCGATCCGGAGATAGACAAGCGATGCTCCAGAGGAGATGCTGCGTCAACGCCAAAGCTAGGTAGTTTTAACCAAAATGTGGACTGACTGTCTAAACTTTGCGCTGACGGATCGACTTATTTTTCTCTCTAATCTCAGACCTTAGCTACCCGACGCTCTTGCTATGCGTCTATTGTGCCGAAGGCAGGTCTTCTCGGCTATACGGCTATGCCAACAACCAACGGATAATCTACCCAAAAATCGTCTACGAACAAAGATTCATAGAAGTTAGGTTTCAATCTTCAGACGATTGCCCCAGCGAGTGAAAATTCAACTCCGATGAGAGTTGGATTTGTAGCTTCCTAAAATAGAGCGAACTGGAGCGATCCTCCAATTCTCACTAGATCCATTGCACTTAGTAGTTAGCTACAAGGATGGTGGTATGTCCAGAATCCACGAAAATTTTGTCAAGTAGGCGATCGCGTCCAGTTTGGATTACCGGAGTGCTGAGAAGATTGGCTGAGCTTATTCTTCTATAGATGCGATCGCTCCTGGTTACTTTCGATTATACCTGTAAATTGTCACGATCTCAAAGCTAACTTTCGCAGACTTTGAACCGTGGCGATCGTGGCAGCGGCGACTCGATCGATTTGCTCTACTGTATTATTGTGCCCAATTCCGAACCTTAGAGCAGCATACGCCAAAGATTCGCTCCGTCCGAGTGCTTTGAGGACGTGAGAAGGTTCGATTTTGGCCGAGCTACAGGCGGCTCCAGATGAGAGAGCTACAGTCGGACGCAAACCCAATAAGAGGGCATTGCCATCGACGCCAGCGATACTAATATTCAGATTTCCTGGCAATCTGAGGGTAGGATGACCGTTAAGGTAGATCCCGTCAATTTGATTCAATTGCGATCGCAATCGCTCTCTTAGTTCAGTCAACCTGGCTGTTTCTACGTCCATCTCAGCGATACCAAATTCGACAGCCTTGGCAAAGCCGACAATCTGGGGGGTATATAGGGTACCCGATCTCATTCCCCGTTCGTGTCCGCCACCATGTAGTTGCGGCGACAATTTGACTCGCGGATTGCGGCGACGGACGTAGAGCGCACCGATACCTTTAGGGCCATATACTTTATGAGCGGTCATCGACATCAGATCGATGTTGAATGAATCCACATCTAACGGAATTTGACCGATCGCTTGTGCGGCATCTGTATGAAATAAAACGCCATTTTCTCGACATAATTTGCCAATCTCGGCTAATGGTTGTAGTACGCCGATCTCGTTGTTAGCTGCCATAATCGATACCAAGATCGTATCGGGACGAACCGCATTTTTTAGTTCGTCAAGATCGACTAATCCATCGGGCTGGACGGGTAAATAAGTAACTGTAAATCCTAAAGATTCTAGATATTTGCAAGGATCTAAAACCGCGTTATGTTCGGTTTGCAGCGTAATAATATGTTGCCCTTTGGCAAAATAAGCTTCGGCGACACCTTTGAGCGCGAGATTATTAGCTTCAGTCGCACCGCTGGTAAACACAATTTCCTCGGCACTGGCACCGATGGCATTGGCAAGCGTTTCCCTAGCTCCAGTCACCGCCGCTTCTGCCGCCCATCCATACTCGTGGGTGGTACTAGTCGGATTGCCAAAATGTTCGGTAAAATACGGCAACATTGCCGCCAAGACACGCGGATCTACTGGCGTGGTCGCATGTCGATCGAGATAAATTGGTAACTGTCGATCTGTGGGCATGTGCTGGTGGGGTTGGAGATTCGATCGGGATTGGTTGGTGGGATGCGGAGATCTGACCCACCCCGCCCTGCGGGCACCCCTCCGAGGAGGGGATTTTCATTAGCCATTCCCTTTGGGAATGGCGAGAGTAAAAACCCTGTAAATCAGCCCAAAAAATTCTCTATTAAACGTTTGTATACCTACTAGACACAGGACTAGTCTTAAAAATCCCCTCCTCTGCAAAGCAGACGCTACGCGAACGGAGGGGTGCCCATCGGGCGGGGTGGGTCAGATCTCCGCATCATACCAGCAAACTTCGATCGACTCGATCTGCAGGCTATAAAACGATCGGATCTAGATCTTACTGGAATCTTCAACCCCCAACAACACCAAAAAGACACCGCAATTAATTACGATGTCTATCTAAATCAGATATTTACAGGAGATTAACTAGCTAAAAATGCTATGGTCTATGCTTTGTTGCTAGCTTTGAGTTTTTTTCTCATCCGAACTGCTGCGGTACCACCAATCAGGGCATCAACCCCTGGAGCAACACTAGTATATGAGATTACACTACCTCTGAATCCAGGACTGCCGTCAATGTCGGTGAAGGGTATTGTTCCAGATGAAGTGCTGAAATTTAGATCGATCGCAGCAGCCTTTTCAGTTTGGCTAACAGTCGATGCCGCAGCCAATGTTAATGCACCCACGAGGGTCAAGCCAGCATTGTGGCAAAGCGATTTGAGGGATTTCATTTTTGAGACCGGGGGAAGAATTTTGTGTTAAGCAATATGTATCAATTATGCAATTTCTAAGCAATTTCACTTAGAATAGACAGAGTGAAGCAAATTTCTTTCAGCATAATTGCTGATTACTTCCCGTACAATACTACAATTCCACAAAAGCACAAGGCGTAAATCCGTACTTGCCAAAAGTTTTTTTTTGAGGTATTGTTTTATTCCTTAATCACCTTTAGCTCGAAAACCGTTAACATAACATCTCAATCGGGCGTTGCTAAATCGAGGGATGAAAGAGATGGGGAAGCAAGCGGGAGATCGGAGTGGGGATCTGGGAGCAAATAGATAATTCTGTAACGCCTTCAATCGAACTAGACGATCGGTCATCTCATTCGATCGATACCAGTTAGGTAAAGATAGTTCGGAATTTAGGCTTTATCGATCTGAGGAGTAATTTGCTCTGTTGTCTCGATCGTCAAACAGTCATTGTTTCCTGACCGATCGCGCAGCCGCAAAGTATTGGAAAATAATGGCATAGGCGCGTCAACTCTGTGGGAGTGACGTGCCTATGCCATCGGTGATTTTTTAGATCTAAATCCAGCAACGTTAGCAGTTAAAACCTGGAGATCGCCTCATACAAATCGGGCAAATCGTTCTCAATTAAAATCGTATCCTTCGGCTGACGGTGTTCGGGACTAGTTAGATAAGCCAGCGCAAGATCGCGATTGGCAAATTCCATGAGCTTGTCAGGAGCCAAACCACCTTCGAGCAATCCGGCTTTGAGGGCGTCTTTATTCGTATCACCAACTACAATCGCCAGATCGCAGATCGAGGCAGCCTTAAGAGCCACCTGACGGTTCTCCGCAGCTTGAATCTCGCCGAGTTCTACCATTCCTGGCGTCATCAAGATTTTGCGTCCGCCTTCGAGGACTTCGAGGACTTCTAGAGCTGAGGCAAACCCGATCGGGTTAGAGTTGTAGGAATCATCGAGAATAAACCCGTCGCCATTTTTGCGGAGGTTGAGGCGGTTATTGGCAGGTTCGAGATTATGGATGGCAGCGATGACATAATCGGGATCTTTCCCCAACGCGCAAGCCATCGTAAAGGAGCCGACGAGATTGGAGAGCATCGGCGCGCCTAGTAATTTGGTGAAACCGGGATATTCTTTACCTTGCCAGTGGATTGTAAAAGTGGTGCCATCCATACCAGCTTTGATATCTGACATCCAGCAGTCGAGGTGCCCGATTTCTGGCTCTAATCCATAGAGGAGAGTAGTTGCTTTGGGATATTCCGCAGCCATCTTCCGCGCGCCGGGATTATCGCCATTACAGACGAGTAAGCCATCGGCGGGAATTGCTTGAGCGAGTTCGCATTTGGCTTTATAAATATTCTCTGCACCACCGAAACGTTCGAGGTGCATCACGCCGACAGCAGTTACCAATCCGGCTTGGGGTGGGGTAAAACGGCACAATTTAGCGATCGATCCGATCTGGTACGCGCCCATTTCGATGATGGCGATTTGCTGTTGGGGTTTGAGATTTTCGCGGATCTGGCGGGTGATACCCATTTCGGTATTGATACTTCCCGGCGTCCAGAATGTCGGCTCGATCGCTTCGAGAATGCTGCCTAAGATGGCTTTAGTACTGGTTTTACCATAACTGCCAGTAATCCCGATCGTGTAGGGCTGGTAGTCGGCAAGGATGTCTTTAGCTTCTTGGAGAAATGCCTGTTGTTTTTTATATTCGTTCGGCCACAAAATGGAATTGGCAATGACAATCCAGATCGGCGAAGATTGGATGAGCGCGATCGCGATAAACCAGTAGATGTAAATACGATCTCCAGCTCCTAAGAAATAGGTACCAGTGATGACAAGGAGCGTTGCGATCGAGTATAAGGCCAAAGCTAGATTGTAGATTGCTGTCGCTCGATCGGTCATCTTCAGCTTAATCTTACCCACCTGGCGCGGATCTTCTTCGCTGAAACCAAAGAATACTAAAGTAGCTGCGGCACCCACACAAATTGCCACGCAAACAACCATATCCCCCCCAGTCGCAAATAGACTCAGAGCGGCTGCTACAAGGGCGATGAGAGTGCCTTTAGTATCAAAAGTGCGTTTTTCGAGGAACCAAGCCTTAAATCGCTTGCCATTGTATTCCTCTTGCTGAAAGTAGCGCAGATATCTCAATCCCCGACGGGTGAAAAAGAGGATCGTAGCAGCAGAAATAATGGTGAGGCAGATAAGGGTAAGCATGGGGAGTTTGATAGCGACAAGGATCGGTAGGGGCGGGTTTATGCTAAAAATTTCGTTGGTACTAAAGATTTCATTCAAACCCGCCCACCCCACGGTTATCTGTCTGAAACTCTTATGGTGGGCAGTGCCCACCCTACAATTCTACAATTTGCGACTACGCTTACCTAATCAGATTTAGAGTTGAGCAAGACAATCAATAACAGCGCGCCAATGGGAATGATAACAAGTAGAATGAGCGTAATCATTTTGACAACTCTTTGCTAGATAACTGAGCCAGAAATTTGTCTACATAATACGAGCACAGATGAGAGCCTTCGGCTTGAAACATGAAGTGATCGCGATGAGGAATCGTAATTAATTCGGAATTAGCAAATAGAGTGTGATAGCGATGTCCCATTTCTACGGGAGTTTCCGTATCCGCTTCGCCCCAAAGTAGCAGCACGGGGACAGAAATGTGGCGAGCGAGTTCGGTGAGATCTTCACTGACGGTTTTGACGAGGGTGCCGCGCATCGCCCCAGCATTGAGATAATCGCGAGAACCATACTTCTGAGTGTGCCAAGTTAGCAACGCATCGCGATAGAGGGGTGAGATTTTGAAAGCATTGCGCATATTCCGCACCCACTGACTGCGCATAGATTGCTGGAGCGTGCGCTGACGCTGCAATCCACCTGCATTGATGAGGGTAATGGAGCGAACTTTATGAGGATATTTATGTGCTAGCCGAATCGAGACTCTTCCACCAAAAGAGTGTCCCAGCATATCGGCGGATTCGATCCCTTGCTCCTGTAAATACTGGTAAATGCGATCGGCATAGTTCGCGGTATCCCAATCTTCGGGCGGCGGTGGGGATTTGCCAAAACCAGGTAGATCGATAATATGTACTTGCGATCGAGTCGCGAGTAATTCTCCCATCGGCTGCAAAGATTGGAGATTTTGCCCCCAACCGTGGAGCATGACGAGGGGATGACGGTTATTGCCCAGTTGGACGGTGTTTAATTGGACGGTGTTGGATTGCACTTGAGCCATTACACGCACTGTTGGTTCTTCATCAGCTTAAATTATCATCGATCGGTACCGACATTTAGCGGAATTTTTCCGATCGATGACAGATTGGGGTACGAAGGCGGGTAAGTTAGGAGCGATCGATCTCACAGTCACTATGTCGATCGGTCAGTAGGATAGGGTTAAGTTTACAGTTACACCCCTATTTACCCCGATTAAAATCCCATGTTTATTATTGCAGCTTATACTCTCCTCGCAGGCACCTCGCGGTTGTTGGCATAGTACTCGATCGCTAGAAGTGACTTGCGGTAATTATTCATTAGAAATAACTATGGAGATTTAATATGTTTGCAGTTGGCAAAAAAGTTGGTACTGGTCTGGAGCAAATTATTTACGAACATTTTATACATGTAGTTAGAACTGAGTCACCATCTAACGTACTCGAAAGATTTCGGAGTTTATTTATCGAGGGTGTTACTTATAACGACAGTCGAATTTGGTCGGCGATCGAAACTTTAGCATTTGAAAAAACTGCCGAACAGAATTTTCCCTTAATTATCAACCGTTGTTGTTATATTGTCGTCAATCACTGGCAAATGCAACCATCGGGGCATCCGAACATTGCTAGTCTCGTCCATATGCTTGGCAATCTCCATGATGTCCGGATGACTTATTCGCGAACCGTGCGGCGGTTGCGTCAATTGCTGCAGGTGTATTTACAAAGCGATGACTACCCCAAACTTAGGCGGTTAAATGCCGTTCTCAATGGCGAGAGTTCTGGTAAGGATACGATCGGTGAGAAACCACTCGGGACATTAATTTCGCGCTACCCTTATTTGTACGAACATACTCTTGTCTCAGAAGAACGCACGTTTGAGAATGTCGAGACGATTAAAAGAGTCCAACGCAATTTGCGCCAAGAACAAGAAACCAATCTTTCCCATTATCTAACTTATCAAGTCAGACGCTCGCGGATCAAGGCTCAACTAGGTCGAGATGCTGCTAATAATTTACCTGCTGTCACCAATCCAACTTTATTATCTACTAAAGAATTGGGAATGGCCTTCGGTCAATTTGCAGGAAAAGCTGAAGGAAATTCTAGCTATCGAGATTTATCGCGCGGATTTGTATCTCAACTTGAGATGCAGCCGATTATCAAAACATTTAAGGGAGACTTATACGATTATATAGTTTCTGGTGTCGATGGCAGTTATGGCAGACGGAGTTTTAACGATCGCTTGTACAAAGCTATTTATAATATTTCACCCGAGCGCGATTATCAGCCTCTCGATGAAATTGGTTTGTTGAGAACTTGCACTCACGTTCTCAACCATCTTGTTGTAGAAAGTCCTAACAGACCACAACATTTTGTGTTCATGGATATGATTAGCAATTTAGGGACTGTCTTCACAACTGGATTATTACTCAAGATCGTCTTGATTTGTCAGAAGGTCAAACCTTTATTAGAAAGTAGATTATCGATTTTATTCAATCACTATGAATCTTCTACATGCAAGGGCGTACCCTGGCTGGTCAAATCTTTAGAAACTTGGAATGTCGCCGGAGCCATCCATTTTGGCAAAATGGATGCATCTTCTCTTAATTTCTTGCAATCTCTTGGTGGAATTAGAGAATAACACTCGTCATAGCTTCTGAAAAAAACAAAATTTATTCAATCTTTAATCATCAAAACTTTGATGCAATTCTTCGGCTACTAATTTTAGGCGTCGTAGTTGTGCTTCCATATCCATTTTTGTCCATTTAGCCGCAAATCGATCGAATCCCCAAGCGATCGCCTGATTGGGAATATTAAATTCAAAACTATTAATTAATCGCGTACCGCGATCGTTCGGTTGGCATTCCCACCGATCTTTACCTTTAAAAAAGCCATCAAAGCCCCAAATAATCAATCCAGGTTCTCTGGCAATAACAGTATTTTTTAGTGTTGGTTTGATGACTGGAATCTGAATCGTAAATCTACTTTTACTACCCACACTAGTTCCCCATACGCCCATCGGTTCGCACTTGAGTAGGGGATTGAGCCATCGTTGCATCAATTCTAAGTCTGTGATACAGGTATCTACGACTGTGGCACTTGCTTTAATC
>NZ_PVWO01000066.1 GCF_003003845.1 Chamaesiphon polymorphus CCALA 037
ACTCCCAACCTCCGACTCCTAACCCCCGACTCCCGAAACAAACACCATCATGTCTTTACCCCCCGATTTAACAGTTTTACTTGCTTGTATCCGGTTTCAGCTTGGGACTATTACGGCTAGTGAGGTAACTAATTTACTGACACCCGTTCTGAACTGGGATTGCCTAGTCCAAACAGCTATCGCCCAAGGGGTGATGCCGCTGTTGTATGAGAGTCTCAAAGCGATTGGCACGATTGAAGGTACCGATAATGCGCCTCCACTAGTACAGCACTCGGTAATGATGCAACTGCAACATCTCCACCGCATGAATGGACTCAATAACTTGTCTCAAACCAAGGAATTGCTGAAGATCCTCGATGGACTCGACAAAGCCAATATTGAAGCGATCGCTTTTAAAGGGTCAGTTTTGGCAGCATTTGCCTATGGTAATATCGCGCTGCGCCAATTTAACGATCTGGATATTTTTGTCCGACAGCGAGACTTTTGGCAGGCGAAAGCGGTGTTAATGAGCCATGGCTATCTGTCTCCCTACTTGGATTCTGCCGACGAAATGGAAGGATTCGATCGCTATTTGCAAATTTCTTTATCCAATCGCAATGCCGAAGCCACGATGTTCGGTCGGCAATTTCAACCGTCGTTACTGCATAGCAATCCAGAGCGCAGTATCGATTTGCATTGGGGTATTCCGCCCAGAATATTGTGGAAAAGCGACGGGTTCGATCTATTGTGGGAAAATCTCGCGCGGGTCGATCTGATGGGTCGATCGATTCAGACTTTTTCGTTAGAAGCAACTTTAGTAATTCAATGTCTGAATGTTGCTAAAGAACCTTGGAAGCGATCGTTCAAACAGGTGTGCGATGCTGCCCAAATTATCCACAGGCATTCTACCGAAATCGATTGGCATTCAGCACTGGAAATAGCCTCCGCCTTACGCTGTCAGCGATTATTTCTGCTGGGACTGTACCAAACCCATCGGTTATTACATATTCAATTACCTCTAGAAATTCAAACGCAATTCGATTGCGACCCACACATGTCAGAGTGGCAATTTGCAGAGGATCGCTGTTTTTCGATGTTCCAACCAATGTGGTGGTGGGAATATAACGCTCGATTCCACACGCTCGATCGCTGGTGGGATGGACTATTTATCACCCTGCACTTTTTACCGATCGGACTGAAGTGGCTCTTATCCTTACTAAAACATCTGATTGTGCCCAACGATCGAGACCGTGAATTTTACCCACTACCAAAGGCATTATTTTTTCTCTATTATCTCATTCGCCCGATCCGATTGCTACTGAAATTTTCACCTGTAGATAAATCAGTCACCATCGAGCAGCAACTTTAGTACCGAGGAAAACGATCGTGGCACAATTATTAAATCTCGACAACGACCCAGCCTTAATTCAATTTAAGTTAGCCAATGCTTGGCAACTGCGGGGCGATTTTGATAATGCCTTTAAGCGTTATCAGGAGACATTACGACTCAAACCTGACTACCTACCTGTCTACCAGCAGTTAGGAAATTTGCTGCTCAGACAATCCCGCATCAACGAGGCAGTAGAGTATTACGATCGCGCCTTAGCCATCGATTTTGAGACCACAGATCTTTCTTTCTATTATCAATGCCTGGGTTTGTCGAAACTGAGGGTTAAATCGGAACATGTTTCATTTCCGATCGAACCATCAACTGGAAACTCCACTGGCAAAATCGATTTTGGCAAACAAAGAGTATTTGAATACCATCGCAGTGGATGGAACTTTGCTATCCAAGCACTGAGCTGTTTACATAATCCTCAAGGTATTTTGTTTGATGGCTTTTTAGAAAATCAATTTGTCTATCATCGCGATCGAGAACAAGAGAGATCGGCTCGAATATTAGCAAAAATGCAAGCAGATGGCGTCTTTGAGATTTTGGCAACACCAGCAGAAACGGGGATGATTCCCTATCGACAACCTTGGGTTGGATTTTTGCATAATCCCCCATCGATGCCGAGCTGGTTTATGCCTTTCCAATCGCCGCAACAGCTATTGGCAGAGACAACGTGGCAGGCTAGTTTACCGCAATGTGTAGGCTTGTTTGCACTTTCTGAATATGCTGCGGATTGGCTTAGAGCAAAAACTGGCAAACCTGTTTCAGTATTAACCCATCCTACCGAAATTCCCGATCGACAATTTGATTTTTCAGCATTTCTGGCTAATCCCCAGAAAAAAGTCGTACAGATTGGCTGGTGGTTGCGGAAATTGCACTCAATTTATCAATTACCACTGGCTCAAAATAATGCCCTCGGCTATGAAAAAATCAGATTAGGGTTTTTGTTTGATGTAGCAGAAGCAATGTTTTCACAACTTATGGAATTAGAAGCAAGCATCGATAAAATCGAAATTGATGAAGCTTATTTAGCAAATACGGCGACAATACCACATCTTGATGATGATGAGTACGATCGTTTGTTGTCGATGAATATTGCTTTTGTAGACTTGTATGATGCTAGTGCGAACAATGCCATTATCGAATGTATTGCTCGGGCAACGCCACTACTCGTAAATCCGCTACCTGCGGTCAAAGAATATCTGGGTGAAGATTACCCGATGTATTTCAACACATTGGCAGAAGCAGCCGCAAAAGCCTTGGATACTGTGCTGATTTTAGAAACACATGAGTACCTAAAATCTTGCGAAACTCGACAGAAACTATCAGCAGATTATTTTCTAGACAGCTTTTGTAACAGCGAAGTTTATCGATCGATCTAGATCGGATTTTTATTTGTAAATAATTGTATGAAAGTTGCGATCGTTACACCTTATTTCCAAGAATCGATCGAGAAGCTCGATCGCTGTCATCAGAGTGTTTTAAATCAAAACTATCGTTCGACACACTTTCTAGTCTCTGATGGTTTTCCTAATCCCGAACTCGATGAGTGGAATTGCGAACATATCAAACTGTCGAAGTCGCATCAAGATAATGGCAATACACCCAGAACTGTTGGTGCTATATCTGCATTAAATCAAGGGTTTGATGCTATTGCTTTTCTAGATGCAGACAATTGGTTCGATCCGCAGCATATTGAATTAGTATTAAAAGTGCAACAGCAAGAAAATTATGATGTTGTCTTTGCTCGACGATTTATCGTCTCGTTAGATGGCTGTGTTTTGCCACATGAAGATCTAGAAGATACTCAAAATTCTCATGCTGATACTAGTTGTTTTACGATCTTTGCTTCGGCGGCTTTTTTGTTGCCGATGTGGGCGATGATGCCTAAATATACCTCGCCTATGTGCGATCGAATCTTGTTCTTTCTAGTTAAAAATAATAACTTACGATATGGATGGACTGATAAGCAGACTGTTTACTTTGAGTCTCACTATGGACTCCATTATCTCAATGCAGGTTTACCAATACCTCCGAGCGTTCACGATCCAGATCTAAAAAAAATTGTCAAAAGCTGGTCGGTAGAAGATTTTTTCCACAGAATGCATGTAAAGCTTCACATTATCAATTTTATTAGATATTTTCGAGGCAAAAGTTAGCAATAAAAAGTACTGCCAAGTCCGCGCGATCGATAAATATTTATCGATCGTTCACTGCTCGCTAATTTATCCAAGTAATTACCCCGATCGTGATGTCCAATTTCCCCTTAGTTAGTGTAATTATTCCAGTCTATAATCGCGAACGCTACTTAGCTGAAGCGATCGAAAGTGTCTTGGCTCAAACCTATCCAGCCATCGAACTAATTGTGGTCGATGATGGTTCGAGCGATCGCAGTGCCGAAATTGCCTGTAGTTATCCTGTTCGCTACCACTACCAACCAAATGCTGGCATGAGTGCCGCCAGAAATGCAGGAATTGCCTTGTCAACTGGTCGATTTCTGGCCTTTCTCGACTCTGACGATATTTGGGTAGCGGACAAAACTGCCAAACAAATGGCGGCTTTCGATGCCGATCCGAGTCTAGAAGCCGTATTTGGCTATGCCCAACAGTTTTATAGTCCAGAACTTGACGACAGCTTACGAGCGCGGATGCTCTGCCCAGATCGACCGATGCTCGCCCATACTGCCACGGCAATGACGATCGAACGCTCGGCTCTGCTGCGAATTGGACTATTCGATCCCGATCTCAAAATTACGCCTGATGTGAGTTGGTATATCTGCGCGATCGAACGACAGCTCCGACAGATCGCGCTGCCTGATGTGGTTTTTCACCGACGACTGCATGAAACTAATAACGGCACCACTCAACGCCACCATGCCAGCGAACGTTTACACTTACTCAAAGCCAAGCTAGATCGCCAACGCGCCCAACAATTGGCAATCGTCACATCCTGACATACTGCATTTATTTAAGCCTCGTTCCAATCTCGATCCTAGTACTCGATGGCATAAGTAAAGCAACCATTGCCGATACTCTATCTCAACTCTCAACTCCCTGTCTTGTCTCGCTTCTTTCGGCGGGAAACCCGCCGAGCGCGAGCCGCAACTCCCAACTCCCAACTCCCAACTCCCAACTCCCAACTCCCAACTCCCAACTCCCAACTCCCAACTCCCAACTCTTGCCGAAATAGTACTAGGATTTACGCCGCTCGGTACTAGGGATTATCGAATCGAACTCAGTCACTTTGAATTCGATAATCCTGAAGATCGCTGCCATGCTTCTTCTTCAACCACGCCATCACATCAAAATACTGGTTGGCATCAAAAAATTTTTTATAGGCATCCTTCTGAAAACTGGGAACGAAAAATGCCGATGGAAAACCCGCATATTGCTTCGATGTAAAACAGATCTTTCGATCGAAATCTAGAGATTCAAAATCTTGTAACGATTTACTAAAATCTTCCTGAAAGAAATCAGAGAATTTGACAAACAGTCGATCCCAGTGAATTCGCTCCAAGCGTCTATTCCAGTTAGATGCTGCTTTATCCGAATCTGCTTCATGATAAAAATGGATTTCCACATCGCCTTTTAATACACCGATCGGAAAGTAACGTTCTTTTAACTCTAGATTGACAGACTCATAGCGAGAGCAGCTCGAAAACTCTAGCGGCGACTCTAAATATCCTCTGAGATTTTTCAATAATTTTAAGTAGCATTGACCCATAATTCTCGTACCAATAAATGGAGTTTGATATTGAATCCCAAAATATTGATAAACAGCCCCACCCCAACAGTCATTAGAGATAATACTAAACTTTAAATCTTTTAAACTCTGACGGGCGATCGATTCTCTGACAATTTTGAATAACCGCGCTTTTTCTGTTGATGCCATTTCCCAGGATAAATTAGTCCCATGAAAACGTCTGAGTGTCAATTCTACGGGAAGAGTCAAGCTTTCTAATTTGGCATCTTTGGCTCGCCATAGCCACTCGATATCTTCAGTAGCGCGATAAGCGGGTGCGAAATTGCCAATTCGATCGAATGCACTTTGGCGCACTACTAGCGTACTGGGGATGATGACTCTGGGATCGCCAAGATCGCGATCGGGATCGAACCAGGGGGGAACTTGAGTGTCTGGTTCCAAGAAATTCAGAGCTTTGGTGCCAGTAAAGCTTAAATTGGGATGCGCTAGCATATAGGCAATTTGAATGCTAAGTTTGTCTGGTTTCCAGAGATCGTCAGCATCTAAAAAAGCAATGAATTCGCCCTGCGCAGCAGCAATTCCCGTATTCCGAGCGACAGATACGCCTTGATTTGATTGATAAAAATAACGTACTTCTGGATAAGATCTCACGATATCGCCACTTCGATCGGTCGAACCATCATCGACAGCGATGACTTCGATCGGGCGATAAGTTTGCGCAAAGACACTATCCAAAGCCGCCGCTAGATAGTTTTCGCGGTTATAAATAGGAATGACAACACTTACTAACGGCAAATTTTCCACGATCTTCATGTTTAAATGTTAATGATTTGCTAGTTTTTTACCTCGATCGTTAGCTGCTGTGACTCTTCAGCAAGTTATAGCGAAGCAGCAAATCATAAAAGTCATTAAGCAAGAGTTCGCCTCCATAATTATTAATGTGATGATTGTCCCGAAAAATCACCTTTTCACCTAGTACGGTCGAGCAATTTTTGAGTTCTTTGGGGCACAATCGATCGAATGGATCGAACAGATAAAAGTTACTGTTTGACTTGGATAATGTTTTAAGTGCATCAGTTATCTCGGTTAACCCTTCTCTGAGTTTGACCCGATCTGCCACAAGATAGCATTCCTTAGCTAAAAATGGTCGAAACCATTGTTTGTAGCAATTTTCAGTAGTGAAGCTCTCTGGCATATACTGAAATCTCGGCACTGGCAGAATTGCCACCACACTTGCGCCTCTGCCATTAGCGGTCTTAATGAATTTATTAAAATCTTCGACCCATTTAGGTAAGAACCGAAGATTTCGAGATCTTTGCTGTTGCCACCGATCTGGAGACCAACCAAAGACATTCCCTAGATCGTTACCCACAACAATAATATCTCCCGAGATCGCATTTGCCAGGACATATTCGATCGTCCGCTCTTGGTTGAGCAGATCTTTTTGCTTCCAATCGTTCTTTGGCAACCAATCGTATACTGCTATTGGCATTGGTGGAACAGTCATTTGAGCGGTGGTGATAATTGTTTGCTGAAAATCTCCTCTGGACTTCATTTTGTCAATTAACCCCGACAAATGTAGAGCATGACTATTCCCCACATACCAAATACGCTGCTGCCCGCTCACCCGCTCGCCCTGGGGGAAAGAACATCTCGATTTGGCAATGTTGTTAGCCGAGACAGACATTCCTTTGCCCTGGAAAACGAACAATCATAAAGCTGAACATCTCGGATCTTAAAACTCTCAGTTTCTGAAGAGTGCCTATTACCTAAGAATATGCGGTTACCCAGTCGATTAGATAGTAGCAGTAGGAGTCCCGATGCAGTTGTAGCAGCACCCAGCCCATAACCAATCGTCCGCCATCGCACGACAGACCAGTCATGACGACGCAAAGGTATCTCTACATACCGAGCCGAACATACCGCCAGCAATAGCATTAAGGCGACCTGAAATGGGGCAGACCACCAGTGAATGCCAATCGTCCAGCGGCTCAGAGCCAGAACGCCCCAGTGCCAGAGATACAGCGAGTACGAGATCGAACCGATATACACAACTAGCGGCTGGCTAAATAGTGCAGATCCGGCAGTTCCAATCCGCAGACAAGCAATTAAAACTGCGGTTAACAGCACAACCGCAATGGTCGCTTTCAAGGCAAATTGGAGCGGGACAAATAAAACTCCAACAATGCCAACAGTTACTAGTAAGGGGGGAATGCCCTCCACCCAAGCCAGCACTCCACTGGGATGCTTCAAACCGAGAAACAGCAAACAGCCAGCACCCATTTCCCAAAACCGAGTCGGCATCAAAAAATAAGCCGCAGATTGGTTAGTGCGATAAATGTAGACAAAAGCGATCGCCGACGCGATCGATAATACCCCTGTCACCCACAACAGATTTCTGGCTCCTTTGCTAGTCTGACGACCAAAACCAGTCAACCACACCAGCAGTGGAAACAGGAAGTAGAACTGTTCTTCTACACCCAAAGACCAAGTGTGCGCGAATACATTTAGTTGGGTGGAGTCAGCAAAATAATTTGTGGACTGATTGAGTAGATAGAGATTGGAGCAGCCAAATAGAGCGGCAATCCCGGTCATTATGGCAACACCCGGACTGGGATTAAAAAAGCAAATTGCAATACTGGTAAGAACTACAAACATTACCAGTGCTGGCACCAATCGTTTGACACGTCTGGCATAAAAACTTACCAGAAAGTCGCGAATGTTCTTGCTAGGACGACCTGCTAACGACGAAGTAATGACAAATCCAGAGATAACGAAAAAGATATCTACGCCTAAATAGCCGCTGGGTAGAAGATTGTGGTTGAAGTGGTTGATGATGACGGCAATTACGGCAAACGCTCTAATCCCATCGATTTCTGGTCTATAGGCAGATTTATAGGCTGGAGTTGTAGAGATCATTTATCGTCAAGTTGGGATCGATGTGGGTCTAGAATCGCATTAGCAAACACTCTCATGTAGCCAATACATTTCCCACGGTTTGTCGCGATTGAATGGGTTGTGGGACGGGTGATAACCTTTTGAGGTTAATAATTCAGTCATCAGCGCGCGAATAGAGCGATCGCATTCCAAACTCAAAGCCAGAAAGATATATCGATCGAATGGAAAAACCGATAACACATCTAATTCACTACCTTCAATATCAAAAGCAGCATAATCAATTATTTTAGGCGCATTGCATTTATCTAGTAATTCCCCTAAAGTTACTGCTGGTTTCTCAACCGCACTACCCTTTTGCACGACTTCTTTACCTTGAGATTTTACAGTTTCTAGATTTGATTTAATTCCACTCAAATAGGGGCTGATAGTCTCGTCACTACCTTCGATATAAGTCACAGTTCCAGCGCGATCTGATAAACAAACTCGTTTGCAAATACTCTGGGGACGGTTGATAACTAACGTATCGAAAAAGTAATCGCTGGGTTCGACACAAATTCCCGTCCAGCCCAGCTCTCGTTCGAGGATATAACAGCTACTGCATTCTTTACCATTTGCCGCTCCAGCTTCTAAAAAATACCCATTGCGTTTGCCAGGAAAAATATATTCGACAATCCAGCGATCGTTATTGGTTTCGTTGTAATATTGCCGGGAGGCAGGCAGCAATGCTGGTATGAAGCGAGCCACTCGATCGATAATTTTTCTACGTAGATATCCCATGAGTCGATCCCGAACAATTTCAAAGTTGTGAGAGTAAATGCTCGATCGCGATCGGAATTTGCACCATATCTGTCCCAAGTTCCAAGACATAACAGGGCACCTGTTTGACCAAACTCGACATCATCCCAAAGGCGGTTTGCCCGCTTCCTGACAATTGAAAAATCGTGCTGGGTGCTAACGCTCTCAATGCGGCACCTGCGGTTGCCGGACTGATGTGGGTGTCTGGTTTGCCAGTTACTTGCGGAATGAGTACAGCTTTAATCGGAAAGCCGCGCGCGATCTTGTCAGGATGATGTTGGTGCAGAAACAACATCGCTTTTTCTAACCCGACTCGATCGACATTATCGACTAGCGGAGCTAAATTGGGGAATCGATCTAAATCGGCTTGCCCTTTGAGTTTGGCCGTATTGTACAAACTGTAAACATAGGGCTGCGGATCGGTCGTTACCAGACAATAATCATCGCTAGCGTAGACGAGGTTACTAGCAATGCAAGCCAGTGCTGTCGAGGATTTCCCCGATCCCCCTTTACCTGCTAGCAGCACTCCGCCTGCGGGCGTTCCGACTGCCCCAGCGTGGACGTATTGATGCTGGCGATCGGTAGTCCACCAGTTTAAAATCGTTTGTAGGGGCGAACCCTTTTCCCAGTAGGGAATATTTCGAGCATCATCGATCCAATAACAGGCGAGATTTTGCTGGAGATCGAGGACACTGAGAATATTCGGCCCGATATGAAAATTAGTGCGAATCCGATCGCCATCATAAGCTTTAACCTCCTTGCGGGGGCCGAGATAATCCGTCCAGTGGATCTGAATCAGCTCGACAAAGCTCTGAATTAACAGCGGCAATTTAGTTTGAGTCGAAGCATTATCCCACAGGCAAACTGTCAGATCGGGATTGGTTGTTGGCTCGACCTCCAAATGGGCTAAAGCAGGTGCGAGTTGGGGCATTAAACCCGCTCCGGCAAACCGCAACCGCAAGGTATAGCAGCCGATCGTATAAAACCTGTCAACACTACCCGCAGACTCCATCGCCCGCTCGAACCCTCGATAGACGAGTTGAAAAAACGCCACTCGATCGGCTTCGGCGATCGACATATTTAAGTCAGACGGCAATGATAAAATTAGATTAGATGACATTAACTATTCAAGTGCTGATGTTGTCGGTTTCAACAGATTTTTTAAGATTTGTCTGCCAGGAAAGGGACGGTACCGCAACTGGCGAACTGGGGCGACTAACTGGTTTAAACTTGCGCTAGCGAATGCCAATTGCGATCGTCGCCAACTTTGCCGATCTCCGGCTAGCACCCGACAATTCAGCCATTCCAACTGTGAGATCGGCATTTGCCACAGCGCGGGTAACACCCATTCCGGCGGTGAAATCTGCAACACTTGCTCTAATAACCCGATCGTATTTCTGACTGGTAAAATCAGTTGATATCGCTGTGCTTGAGCGATCGATCGCAGCCAATCGAGATCGCTACTTGGCTTCATTAACAGCATCGCCGTTGCCAGATCTGCTAGTTGTGGCTCGGCGTGCCGATAGAACATGCGGGCGCACAGATGTAGCAATAGATCCGGCGCACTAAGCTGCCAACCCGCAACATCGCCCGCGCGCGGTGTTGCATACTGCCACACCAGCTCGTCGGTATGTGCTTGGGGAATTGCCCAAAACAGCCGCCCCTGCAAATATAACGAGTGCTGGCGATCGTCTTGAAGGTGGATGGCGGTGGGAGATCGATCGCCGCAACTATGCCAATTGAGGGCAGTTAAATGTTGAATCGCACTCTCTAAATCGCGCTCCCTTACCAGCAGATGAAAACTAGAGATTTGGCGATAATTTTCATCTGAAGACCGAGCCGCTTCCCCCAGCACGATTGCCTCGATCCCAATATCTTTTAAATCCGATAACAGACGATCGAGATCTGCGATTTGCAATCGATTGGCACACCAATTCCGGCGATAGATACCCTTAAGCCTTGCCATTTGCGGATGCTCGACCCCATGCGCCAATAAATTTTGATATAGTCGCGGCAATAGCAGATAAGAGTCACTATCTAAAACCTCGATATCTACTGAAGACTGCCACCGTTCCCAAGCACTCAGCGCGGTTGAGCCATTGCCGAGTGCTGCCTGGAGCAAAAGCTGGCGATCGGGAGCTAGTCGATACCCATTAAAATGAGGCCAGAAATCGATCGTCATAATTTATGCAGCTTTCGCAGTCGGCCATCCTGCGTCTACATCTACTTCATGAATGGGATCGAGCAGCAACAGATCTTCCATATCAGTGAATTTCTCTACCAGTGGTTTCTCAAAGTGCGGCTTGCTACCTGATGTTTCCAATATTTCTGGACTATTTTCTGTGCTAGCTGCTCGTGGCTGCGGATCGATGACGATTAATTCTTCTGCCAGTAAATTGGCGATAAATTCATCGATGGCGATCTCGATCTCTTCGACGCTACCATCATACGATCGCACTACTTCTCGCACTAGTTCTTGTCGATCGAGTTGACGTTCGATCCGACTCCACACATCTGCGCCTGTCTTTAACAAGCTGTAATAAATACCTTTATCGAGATTGACAATCACCACTTCTCCATCGATCGTTTCACTCACGACTTGAGGACTATTAACCCGAAACACTGTGCCATTCTCCATCAAAATTACCTCATCGTTCCTTGAGAGACAATTTATTCTACTCCCTCGATCGAATTTTGACTTACTCTTAATATTTATTAAATATTTAGAATTTTTAAGCTCGATCGACCTGCTAAATATGAGATTTATTTTGGCTTAACAAGCCGATCTCAAGCGATCTAAACTGCCGATCGCCATCGGCAAAATTTTAGCCACGATCGCTTTTTACATGTAAATTTGGTAAACAAAAGAACATTCATTTGGTTGGTACGGAGGCAAAAAGCCACTTGAATATCGATTCAGTTTCAAGAATAAGTAATAAAATATACTTACAATAACATTAGCTTCGTTAATTTGACTCTCCTGACATTTTGCAGTAAATAGTATCGGGGCATACCAAAATACTTGTCGTTGGCGTAGCCGCATCCAGAGGTAATCGATCCCTTTCCCCTTTACCCCTATCGATCGGATTAATAGATGAAGATAATATAAATTTCTGGTATTACTGACGCGCTGGCTGCATACTCTACAACTAAATAACGATCTTCCGATCGTCGATCGCGAAAACCACACATTAATTCTCATCGAAAATGAATTCATTAATTAGTGTTATCGTTCCCGTCTATAACGGCGATCTCTACTTGTCCCACCACAGTTTTATTTTATCGCCGCCACGATCGCAATATCACTAATCAAATAGAACTAGGCAATAAATATACTTTAAAGATGCTCAAACAGTCATTAGATCGTCGCCGTCACCAAAATCATGGATTGGCAAACTCTTTGCCAGAAATACCCAATTGCTAAGTTACTATTTCCCGAAACACCCAACACCCGTTCGCCAGTGGAGCTAACTTCAGATCCCACAACTACCGAGCTGCTCCCGTTTGAGTAAAGTCGCTCTTGGCAGCGGTAACCGTCAAAATTGTTGCGCTGGTAATGTTTGACGGCTACCGATCGCGATCTCCCTCAGCTAGCCATTGCGACTAAAAAGGCTCGTAACTCGAAATTTTGCGCGCGTGCTGGTTTCGATCGAGTAGAAAATCGTGTTAATATGGATTACCTACACTTGGAAAGGTGGCAGAGTGGTCGATTGCGTCCGACTTGAAATCGGATGAAGCGCAAGTTTCCGTGAGTTCGAATCTCACCCTTTCCGTTGCGATAATTTCAGAGGTTAAGTCGATCGTCAGAGATTGACCGATATCAAGATCGTCATCTAGCATTTTTCAGCATCCCCTAACGGGATATCGATACGATCCGGATTTGGGGCGTGCCAGAAAAGGGGCTTGCTATGGGGGTGAGATCGCCAATTATTTGAGCGATTTAGCCTAGATACAGCCCTCAATTGTAGATCGCGATCGAACGGGACTCATAAAGCACATAATTATTTAAGTATTTTGGACATCTTTCGTGTCAATTTACTGGGTATATTAATTTTGTGTAGCATTGGGTTAGCAAAGCTGTGAAAAGCGTTTACGTATTGTGGTCGTTAGTGACTGGTGTGGGTTTGTTAGGGGTTCGGACATTTGGCAATCCGTTTAGCGATCGAGTGGATTATCGAGTTGAATATAGTGGTAAGGCTGGGACTACATTGTGGGGTAGTTATACTATGACCCAGAATGGTCGCTCTCGGATTAGCACCAACCAACAGGCGGTAGGTAAACTCCCACTAACGATTAATTTTAGTACTGGTAAAAATATGACAATTTCGGCAAATGGTTCGACAGCGAACCAGGAGCCAATTACCATCAAAATTTACAAACATGGTTCGGAATGTAGCAATTCCGATCGGATCGATCGTGCGGGAGTTACCACCACGGTTGTATGTAGGTAATCCCAGTTGCTAGTTATTCAATTGGGGGGATTAGGCTTTAGGCTTTAGGCTTTAGGCTTTAGGCTTTAGGCTTTAGGTGATGAGACGTTCGCCAACAAGCAATAACTAGTAATTTGGGCTAAGTAAAGGATGGATCGTCAATAAGCTAGATAAGTAGGGGTGCTGACATTCAATTGTCAGCACCCCTTTCCAATTTTGATTAGACTTGGTAGCTCGATCGATTTGGGCTTTAAAGTCTGCACGAAGCTAGTCGTAAAGGCAGTGGTAACCCTTTAGCAGGTTGAATATGGCAGACTAGATAGTGTGGGATTTGCCATACGTCGATTTACTAGCCTGACTAAAGATGATTACTAACTATATTGCTACAATCCTCCGTGGAGGTAATCCTGGAGATGCCGTTACCGTGCGCGGCTGGATTCGGAGTAAACGCGAAGCCAAAGAATTTGCCTTTGTCGATATCAACGATGGCTCCTGCATGGCAAATATTCAGGTAGTAGTCGATCGCAATGTCCCCGACTATGACACCATTGTCAAACAAATTAATACTGGAGCTTCGATCGAAGTCATCGGCGAATTGGTAGAGTCACCCGCTAAAGGACAGCGCGTAGAAGTCAAAGCCAGTCAAGTCAAAATTTACGGCGAAGCAGATCCCGAAACTTATCCGTTACAGAAAAAGCGTCACTCCTTTGAATTTTTGCGCGAAATCGGCCACTTGCGATCGCGTACCAATACTCTCAGCGCGGTATTTCGGGTGCGTAATGCTTGCGCCGCTGCCATCCATCAATTTTTCCAAGAACGTGGCTTCTTGTGGGTACACACGCCGATTATTAGTGCCAGCGACTGCGAAGGTGCGGGGGAAATGTTCAATGTCACCACCCTCAATCTCAAAAAAGTTCCGCTAACTCCCGACAGCCAGATCGATTACACTCAAGATTTCTTCGGAAAGGCGGCATATTTGACCGTCAGCGGCCAATTGGAAGCCGAAGTGATGGCAATGGCATTTAGTAATGTTTACACGTTTGGGCCGACATTTCGGGCCGAGAATTCTAACACGTCGCGGCACTTAGCTGAGTTTTGGATGATCGAGCCAGAAATGGCCTTTTGCGATCTCCGTGAGGATATGGATCTGGCCGAAACATTTCTCCAGTATGTATTTAAATATGTAATGGAAAATTGTCAAGCAGACATGGAATTTTTCAACGAGCGGATCGATAAATCGGTCTTAGCAACGGCGGAGAATATTATTAACAATCAATTTGAACGCCTCACATATACTAACGCGATCGATTTACTCGAAAAATCGGGACAAAAGTTTGAATATCCTGTCAGTTGGGGACTCGATCTTCAATCCGAACACGAACGCTATTTAGCCGAAGAAGTTTTTAAAAAGCCCGTCATCCTCACCGATTATCCCGTCGAAATCAAAGCTTTCTACATGCGGCTCAATGACGATGGCAAAACCGTCGCCGCCATGGATATTCTCGCTCCCAAAATCGGCGAAATCATCGGCGGCTCCCAGCGCGAAGAACGCCTCGACGTCCTCGAACGCCGACTGCTCGCGCAAGGACTCAACCCCGCCGACTACTGGTGGTATCTAGATCTGCGCCGTTATGGGACTGTACCTCATGCTGGCTTTGGGTTAGGATTCGAGCGATTGGTACAATTTATGACCGGAATGACCAATATCCGCGATGTCATTCCCTTCCCCCGCGCACCCTTAACTGTCGAGTTTTAAAATTAGTTGATAGTTGATAGTTGATAGTCGAACAAGCTTTTTAAGCTGCTACCCATCCACCCATCTACCCATCCACCCATCTACCCATCTACCCATCCACCCATCTACCCATCCACCTATCCACCCATCCATCGGTGTTGACAAATTGAAACAATTGCTGACTTGTTATCACCAACAGCCGGATAATGAACAGACGTTGATAAATAAATTTTGAAGATCCGATGGATAGCAATTTAATTCTGTCTAATATCTTAAATCCGCCAGTGTTGTTCTTTTTCTTGGGAATGCTGGCGGTTTTTGTGCAGTCCGATTTAGAAATTCCCAATCCCCTACCCAAACTTTTTTCGCTCTATCTACTAGTCGCCATCGGCTTTAAAGGCGGACACGAACTATTTGAGAGCGGTTTGAGTCCGATGATTATCAGCACCTTGCTCGCAGCAGTATTTATGGCATCGATCGTGCCTGTCTATTCTTTCTTTATTTTGCGGGTTAAATTAGATAATTATAATGCTGCGGCAATTGCGGCTACTTATGGTTCGATTAGTGCCGTCACATTTATTACCGCTAGTTCCCTGCTCGACAAGATTGAGATTCCCTATGGCGGTCATATGGTAGCCGCTTTAGCACTAATGGAATCACCCGCGATCGTGGTAGGTTTGATTTTAGTACGGTTATTTACTCCCAAAGTACTGGATATTTCTATTGATGACAAGCATCACAAAGATAAAGTCGATAGCCAACATCATAAGGATGAAGTCGCTAACCAAAATAATAACGATGACGCCGATAACCAAGAAACTTCTTGGGGTGAAGTCTTAAGAGAAGCTTTTTTGAATGGCTCGGTTTTACTATTAATTGGTAGCCTCGTCACGGGAGTGCTCACTGGTGGTGATGGTTGGACAAAAGTGCATTTATTTGTCGAGAAAGATCTCTTTTATGGCGCGCTAATGTTTTTCTTGCTAGATATGGGATTAGTGGCTGCGCGTAGGATTCAAGATCTGAAAAAAACTGGGATGTTCTTAATTAGTTTTGCGATTCTCATGCCAGTTGCTAATGCTTTGATAGGCATCCTCCTCGCTAAAGCAGTTGGTATGGGTGTAGGTAACGCGCTATTATTTGCCGTATTGTGCGCTAGTGCTTCCTATATTGCCGTACCCGCAGCCATGCGGATGACAGTCCCCGAAGCAAATCCCAGTTTGTATGTATCGATGGCTTTAGCCATTACCTTTCCGTTCAATATCATTGTTGGAATTCCGCTTTATCTACAAACTATTAAATTATTGGGAGTTTAACCATGCTTCAGGCTGTCAAAAAAGTTGAAATTATTGTCAGTTATTTGGAAGTACCTGCCGTGCTGAAGATTCTGAAAAAGAATTCAATCCAAGGTTATACTGTCATTAATAATGTTTCCGGTAGTGGCGAACATGGCTATTCTGGTGACGATTTGATCACCAATAGTTACATCATGATTATTTTTACCGATTTAGAAATGGCTGAAAAGCTCTCGAACGCGATGCAGCCACTACTCAAAAAACTCGGTGGCATTTTTATTATCACCGATGCCCAGTGGATCGCTCACTAATCGATATTCAGTTACTGTCACTACTCGCCGCTGTCTATCCAGTCAGTGGGAGTAGTGACAATTTTTGGATTTTGGATTTTGGCCGATCGATACATATAGCAATCCTATTCGATCTCCAAAATTAATAGTACTTAAATATCGATATTTTTAACCGCAGAGATGTATGCACACCTTTGTTTCCCTATGCTTTAACGTAATTATCAATTATCAATTATCAATTATCAATTAATTTAACCTGCATGACGATCGATTTATCCGCAGAGCGACAAATTATCGACTCGTGGCACCAAAATGCCAGAGCTTGGAGCGTCGCAATCTCAGAACGACAAATCGCCAGTCGTAAACTAGTTACAGATCGATCGATCGTTGATGCCGTCGTCAGTCGCAACGCACCCAAAGTTCTCGATATTGGTTGTGGTGAAGGCTGGCTGACGCGAGAATTGACGGCGCGGGGGATGGAGGTACTGGGTGTCGATGTCGTTCCGGCATTCATCAATAAGTCGCAAACTTTGGGTATAGGCAGATTTGAGTTAGCCTCCTATGCCGAAATTGCAACGGGTAAACTCGGCGAAAAATTCGATCTTGCAGTGGCAAATTTTTCGTTATTTGGCAATGAATCGGTAACCGAGTTAGTTAGCTCGCTCCCATCGTTACTGACTGTGCAGGGTATGTTTATCGTTCAAACCCTACATCCACTTGTCGCTTGTGGCGAACTCCCATATCTAGATGGCTGGAGAGCGTCGTCATGGGCTGGTTTTAGCGATGATTTTACCGATCCGGCTCCTTGGTATTTTCGCACGATGGCAACATGGGTAGAGCTATTCACTACCCATGGATTTACCATCGCCGAAATCCGCGAACCATTACATCCGCAGACAGGCAAACCTGCTGCGGCAATTTTTATCGGCGTACTTCGTTAAATGATATTAACGACAGATAGTGCATCTAAAATGAATCGATAATACCTAACACCTAATACCTAAAGCCTAACACCTATAGTGCATCTAAAATGAATCGATAATACCTAACACCTAATACCTAAAGCCTAACACCGATACCTGTCTAAATGTTATTTAGCAGCCAGATAAAAGTTTGGCAGTAGAAACATGGGGATGCTTGGGATCTTTAA
>NZ_PVWO01000471.1 GCF_003003845.1 Chamaesiphon polymorphus CCALA 037
GAGATGTGTATAAGAGACAGGTTCGGCTTCTACTTGAGCGGAAACGAGCGTGACTTGGGCATCTTCTTTGGCTGCAACCGCACGCACTTTCTCGACGAAAGCATTACCTGTAGCTAAGTCTTCTTCCGATACATTTGCGGCATAAATCATCGGTTTGCGGGTGAGCAATCCTAAGCCTTTAATACTGTCACTTTCTTCGTCGCTGAGTGTGACTTGGCGAGCTGCTTTGCCTGCGTTTAAATCGACTAGCAGTTTTTCTAGAGCTACGACTTCGATTTGAGCTTCTTTGCTGGTTCTGGCAGTTTTTCTGGCGCGATCGATCCGTTTCTCGATTTGGTCGATGTCGGCTAAAATCAGTTCGAGATTGATGACTTCAATATCTTGTTGGGGATCGACGACGCCCGAGACATGGATGATATCGTCGTCTTCAAAACAACGGACGACTTGCACGAGGGTATCGACTTCGCGAATGTGGGAGAGAAATTTACTCCCCAAACCTTCGCCCTGACTGGCTCCTTTGACTAATCCGGCAATATCGACAAATTCTACCCGCGTGGGGACGATGCTCTCGGAATTAACCATGTTGGCGAGGACTTGCAGCCGCTCGTCAGGAACGGAAACACTACCGACATTCGGCTCGATCGTGCAAAACGGATAGTTCGCAGCTTCAGCTTTGGCATTGGCAACTAGGGCATTAAATAATGTCGATTTGCCCACATTCGGCAGTCCAACGATTCCGGCTCTTAGCATTTTTAGTTTCAGGTGATGACAACTTCACTCGATTGATTATAACTGATTCTCGTTCCGTTCTCGTTTGCGAAGCGTCTCGAACGCCGAGGTTTGCCTTGGCATAGACGCTATGCCAGCCATGGCAGCAGGGCACGGTGCCAATGTTTCCACGGCACTGCGATCTGCACTAGTAACTTTCTGTGCCCACCACCCAAAACTTGAAATGTCACGATGTGGAGTGGGATAAATTGGGGAATAATAAAGCAAAGTAAATTTAACTATTTATTAACATGAACCTTATTCAAGATAAACTTAATGACTTATGGATATTATTCATTCGTCAAGTCAGTGCTCAAATTGGTTTTAGAGTAACTGATACCGAGCCTAATAAATTAATACTAGAGGCAGATTCATCAATTCCAGCGCGAGGGACGGGACTATGGCTAATTTTACTGATACTAATGCCATTTTACTCTGATTTATTGGTAGATCCTAACGATCCGGGTATCTTCAATGGATATGACTTCTATAACCATTCTGGGTCTATTCCCTGGAGAATTTGTCTAGCTTTGCCAGGATTGTGGGTCTTTTTTGTGTATGGAAAATTTACTCGATGCGTATTTGACAAAAATAACAACACGTTCGTATTAACACAGAAAGTTAAGTTGCTCCCTCAAAAAACAGAAGGAGATTTACAAGGGATTGCTGCAATAGATATTTTTCCAATTGAAAAACCATCCTGGATGATTTTTGGGAAGGAGACATTCACACACATTCAAGTCAATCTAATTCAACATTCAGGAGAAATAGTTTCGTTCATTTTCATGGAACGCAAAAGTGAAATAGATAATGTCGTTCGCAAGTATCGGAATATGTTGTGCGAATTTCTCAATCTACCTGCATAACGTTGAGTTGCCAGGTTGTGAGCACGCAAGAATTCATGCGAACGATCGCCATCGAGTATGGCATAATTAAATCTAAGTGCCAGGTTAAACTCAGTGACTAGACATATTTTCAAGGAACTGCGTCCCGAAAGCTATCGACATCCGCTAGATCGTCAAGCACTGATGAATCTAGAGAAAATGCCTGGGTTGTCGCTGCTGCTCAAAAAGATTAATGAGTATAGTATCGATCGATTGGTGCGGTTGCAAGTTCAGGGTGGCGATTTTCGGGTAAATGATGCCAACTTTCCCACATTGCATCAGGCTCTAATGGAAGCGGCGAGAATTTTGGATGTCAGTCCCGTTCCCGAATTATATCTGCATGAAGGTACGGGACATATTTCTTCTTATGCAGTCGGGGTCGAACAGCCTTCGATCGGGGTTAATCTAGAAGCGATGGAATGGCTTTCCCATGATGAATTACTATTTTTATTCGGACACGAGCTGGCTCGCATCAAGAGCGGTTATATAGCTTATCAGCAGTTATCTAATTTCATGCCGATGCTCAAAAGCGTGTTGAGTAATACGACATTGGGCTTGGGCGGGCTAGCTGCTAATGGGGTGGAGGTAGCACTCTATAATTGGATTGTGATGTCTAAATTTACCAGCGATCGTGCGGGTTTATTAGCTTGTCAAAATATCGATAGCGCGATCTCGACATTAATGAAGTTGAGCGGATTGCCTAATGAATATCTCAACAAACAAACGATCGATGCCTTTGAAGCGCAAGCTCGACAGTTCGATACTAACACCTTAAGCAATCTCGATCGCGTGACCAAAATTGTCAGCTTTATGAATTACCAAAGTCCTTGGGGTGTAATGCGAGCCGCAGAGTTGCTTGAATGGGCAGATTCGGGAGAATACTCCCGATTGCTAGAATTTTCGATCTAGCTTAACTATTATATTGTGGGATTTGAGAATAACAGATGCTAGCCTAACTTGCATTGCTTAGTCTTAGGCATTTAGGATAATAGAAGATGGGCATTCGCGGCGTGAGCCGAAAGAAGCCTAATACTTGGATGTTCGCACTCGCACTAACATTTATATGTCCAAATTTAACCCTTGGATCACCGATGATGGTTCTTATACCTTTTTTTCGGAGGAGTTTGGGCAGACTTTTCATAGTAAATTTGGTGCCAAGGAAGAATCGATCTTTAAATATGCGATTCCGACTTTATTAGCCGAAAAAGCTTGTCGCGGTCATTTGCAAATCTTAGATATTTGTTATGGATTGGGTTACAATAGTGCCGCAGCTTTGGCAACGATTTGGCGATCGAATCCCAATTGCAGTGTAGAAATTATTGCCTTAGAAATCGATCGATCTGTACCTATTTCGGCGATCGAACATAATTTGTTGAGCGATTGGGAAGAGCCGATTCCTTCATTATTAACTCAATTAGTCCAGACAGAATCGAGCGAGACAGCGCGATTGAATGCCCGATTGATTTTAGGCGACGCGCGACAGACGATCTCCGAGCCACTCGATCGAGGATTTCAAGCCGATGCAATTTTTCTCGATCCATTTTCACCAACCGCTTGTCCGCAATTATGGTCGATCGAATTTATCGATCGGGTGGCTAAATGTTGTGCTTCAGATGGGATAATTGCGACGTATTCATGTGCGTCCGCCGTTCGCACTGCGATGATAGAAGCCGGATTATTTGTCGGCGATACTAGCCCCGTTGGGAGAAAATCTCCAGGCACGATCGCGAGTTTTAATACCGCACAGATCGCCCCATTATCGCAACAAGAACGCGAACATCTCCAGACGCGAGCTGCAATTCCTTATCGCGATCCGACGTTATCTGATTCGATGGCTAAGATTATCATTCGGCGCGAATTAGAACAGGATGATTGTGGGTTGGAAACTACTTCGCAGTGGAAGAAGAGATGGAGGAATAATTGAGAATTGAGAATTGATAATTGATAATCGATCGAGGTAATTAATTATTTAATCCAAAGAGTGCCTGCGATTTCAATCGCGGCTAGTGTTGCGAAGTCCGCTGTCTTGTCGCGCTTCCTTTGTGCAACACATGCTTCAGGGTTCCTCCGCGTGGTTGTATCCGCTTTCCCGTCGGGAAACAAAGGTGTGCGCGCGCCGCCTACGCGGACTAATTTATCGATCTATTCATGCGGGGGATTGTTAGCAGCATCAAAGTCCGCGCTGAAATGAAATTTCGCGCTCATAGCAAAAGTTATCTAAAGATAACTGAAGGATCGATCCACATTCAATTAATCTGTAGGGGTGGGTTTATGCAGGTAATCGTCTTCGTGCTGGAAATCTCAAACAAAACCCACCCTCTTCACTAGGAATCGACGACTCTGTTCGATCGCATCATTCACCAACAACACAATATCGATCTGCAAAAACTGCTGATATCGATATTCCAGTTATAGATTAACTCGTACCGACGGATCGATCGCACCGATCGCGTAATTTTTCAAGAGCCTTCCATCCAATCGTAGATTCGATCGAGTTGTTCGATCGTGACTAGGCCGTATTGCCATAAAATCATTGGTAATGGGCCGGGATTTTGTTCTACATGCTTGAGTGCGACTGACATCGATGAAGCCGAAATAGCTAAATCCTCTTGTAAAAATTGAATTAATTTTGCTAAATGAGTAGGTAAAATCATTGCTGTACCTCTGGCTGAATTTTAAAACTGTATTTACAGGTGTTGTTGGTAGTTGCTATTTAAAGACCGAGCGGCAAGTTTTAACTGTTTTTTATATTTATTTGCAACCCAGCCGTTGGGATCGACTAAGTTCCTCAATTATTAGATTAGTGTTATTTTGTGAGGAAATCGTGAGGATGGGTGGATGGGTGG
>NZ_PVWO01000472.1 GCF_003003845.1 Chamaesiphon polymorphus CCALA 037
GCCCATAGGGCGGGGTGGGTGGATCTACGCAGTAACTCAAATAACTTGTAGATACAACGTAGACTTGGGAGCAAGAGTAGGGGTAAGGACGACAGCTTAACTCCCAACTCCCAACTCCCAACTCACATTAACCTCCCTTGGCAAGCAGAAAGCCTTCGGCGATCGGCCCTAGAGCTAGGATGGGGAAGAAGGTTAAGGCACCCATGATGAGGATGACGCCTGCGGTGACGCTGGTAAACAGAATGGTATCGGTGCGGAGCGTACCTGTCGTGAATGGAACTGGTTGTTTGCGCGACATGCCGTCAGCCAGGATTAGTAGAGCCACGATCGGGATATAACGTCCGCCCAGTAAACTCAAAGAGGTACTCAGGTTCCACCACAGGGCTGTGGGTGCGGGTTGGCTATCGGCTAATCCTTCAAAGCCGGAACCATTATTGGCGGTGGCGGAGGCATATTCATACATGACTTGGGCGAGTCCGTGAAAGCCTGGATTGCTAATGCCAGCAAGTTGGTCGGGAAATGCTAGCGCGATCGCTCCGGGTATCAATACGAACAGGGGATGTACCAGTAAGAGCAAGAAGCTGGTTAAGACGACTTCACTTTTCTCGATTTTGCGTCCTAAGAATTCGGGGGTACGTCCGACCATCAATCCGGTGACAAATACGGCCAAAATTAGGTAGGAAAATAGGTATGCCGTCCCCGTACCCTGTCCGCCCCAGATAATTTGGAGAAACAGGTTAGATAAGAGCACGAATCCACCTGTAGGCATGAATGAGTCGTGCATGGAATTGACTGCACCAGTCATCGTCCCGGTGGTGGTCACGGCAAATAAAGCCGACTGCGCCCACCCAAACCGGACTTCTTTGCCTTCTAAATTGGGCTGTGCGCTACCGAGGATGGAGTTGACGAGGGGATTGCCTTGATACTCCCCAATTGCGGTGACGATGATAAATCCGACGTAAATGATAAATACCATCCCAAATACCAACCAAGCTTGCTTGCGGTTGTTGGCAATGACTCCGTAGGTATAAATCATTGATGTCGGAATCGAAATCATTGCTAATGTCTGAATCAGATTGGAAAATCCATTAGGATTCTCAAATGGATGTGCGGAGTTAATTGCAAAAAAACCACCGCCGTTTTCGCCCAATTGTTTGATAATCTCGAAGTGAGCGACAGGGCCGAGCGCGATCGCTTGACGCAGGTTCGGATCTTCTAATGTCGGCACGACGATCGGCCCTGAGAGGGTTTCTGGCACGCCAGCGGCAACTAATAAGAGCGTGCCGACGATACTAATCGGGAGTAAAATTCGGGTAATTGCCTGAGTTAAATCGACATAAAAATTACCCAAAGGTCTTCCCGTCAAGCCGCGAATAAACGCGATCGCGACGGCAATTCCCGTTGCCGCTGAGGTAAAGAACATAAATCCCAGCCCCAATATCTGCGAGAAATAGCTCAAAGTTGTTTCGCCAGAATAGTGCTGCTGATTGGTATTAGTGATAAATGAAATAGTCGTATGTAGTGCGGTGTCCCAAGTGGGCGCGCCCAATCCAGTTGGATTGAGCGGTAGCACTCCCTGCAACATTAAGATTGCAAATAGCAAAATGGCCATTGCCAAGTTGCTGTATAAAATTGCCCTAGCATATTGCCAGCCATTCATCTGGGTCTCAGGTTTGACACCACTGAGTCTAAACATCAGCCGCTCGATCGGCTGAAAAACTCGATCGAGCAGTGTTTTTTGACCTAAATAAACGCGGGCGATATAGCCACCAAATATCGGTGTAATTGCCACAATTAGAGCTAACGTCAATCCAATTTGAAGCCATCCCTGTAACATGATTCGATATTCCTCATCTGTACGATGCGCGAGCAAAGCCTCTCCTGTGGAGAATCGAGCTGAATTAGTCGATGGAGCTTCGATCTACTTTTGTTTTTTATTTGCTGCTCTATTTAATACAATCGCGCAACTTTAGTTGTTTGAAAAGGTATATTTATTTGTTTGAGTCAAATTCTGATGACCTGTCTAGATTTGAAGCCTTTCAAATTTGCTGACGTTTAGTGCGCGTTTAGATTGTGTTTATCTACTTTGCCATCACTTTTATTTACTTGTAAATTTTAAATTTTTTATTGGAGTATTACGTCTCTATCTAAAGAGCTATTTGTTGTCGAACGATCGATCGATGGTCGATTAAACATCTATCTTTCGATCGAAGGATAAACATGTTAAGATCGCTATTGCTTAGCTTTGATAAAATTACCCGCCAAATACTTGCTTTTGAGAAGGGGATCTTTATCGCTACACTGAATGAATCGGGCTTTTAGGGTGATGTCTTATGGCACTGCGAACTAATTCATTAAGTGTTTCCGAACAAACACCACACCAACCACAGCAGACACTACTGCTTCAAAGCTATGGTATCGATCGATTTTCGCGATTTTGGGTAACCGTTGGTTTGTTTGGAATCGTGTTTGCACTAGAGCTACTCACTCCCGCTGACTATGTGATGGGATACCTCTATATCAGTCCGATTTTGTTTTTCAAACCGCGACTGCATCGAGGTAGTACCATAGTGCTCGTAGCGATTGCGGTAGTGCTAACGCTGCTGAATATCTGGATTCCAGGCAAACAGCCGATTCAGCCCGCAATGGTGGCAAATCGACTGATTACCGTCGTTGCGCTGATTGTCACGGGACTTTTGAGCGATCGCAATCGTTATATTCAGCAAACTCTAGCACAACAGCAAGCCAAACTCCAAGTCCAAGAACAACTTGCCAGCCTACGGGAGGACTTTACATCCACTTTGGCTCACGATCTCAAAACGCCAATTTTGGGTGCCATAGAGACGCTTAAAGCCTTCGATCGAGGGCAATTTGGGGAGGTGCAACCTAAACAAAAACATGTATTGGGCGTGACGATCCGGTCGCATCAGACTACCTTACAATTGGTCGAAACCCTGCTTGATGTCTATCGCAACGATATTGAAGGCTTGCACCTACGGCAAATCCCGATCGATCTGAGCAAGTTAGCCGAATCCGCCGCCACCGCGTTGTTCGATCTTGCGGCGAGCCGCCGCGTTCACCTATCATTAAATTATGGAAACTCCGAGTTTCGGCAATTTCTGTGGGTGAATGGCGATGCTTTTCAACTAGAGCGGGTGTTTGCCAATCTAATTGCCAATGCCATCAATCACTCGCCACGCGGGGCAAAGGTGGAAATCGTGCTCAGTACCCAAGGTTCGCAGCAGGTAGTCAAAATCGCGGACACAGGCGCGGGAATTCAGCCAGATGAAATGACACACTTATTCGGTAGGTTTTATCAAGGCGAAAGCGATCGTCAAGCGAGCGGATCTGGTTTGGGTTTATATTTAGCTCGTCAAATTGTTGAGGCGCATGGCGGTACGATCTGGGCTGAAAATCGCTCTCCCCAAGGTGCAATTTTTGGGTTTCGCCTCCCTGCGATCGTTTATCCAGCTTCTTAGCTACAGAAAAGAAAACAATAGAGTTACATAGTTATAGGCTTTATGTTTGAGTATGAATTTAGCAATTAAATATCAGCAACAACTCTTAGAAAAAGCCCAATACTTATATCGCGAACGACCGATAAGTGAGGCAGTACAGCAAGCTTACTTGGCAACACCACGACATTTGTTTTTGAACCGCTATCGTAACTGGGGTGTGAGAGAGTGGCAGGAAGTAGATCGAGAGAATCTAGCCGAACATTTGGCAACAATCTACACGGACAAACCACTAATTCTCTTTGGCGAAGATGATGATAATATTCCTTCGACGATTTCACAACCATCGTTTGTGATGGAGATGCTCGATCTGTTACAAATTCAACCAGGGCAAACAATCTTTGAACTTGGTGCGGGGAGTGGTTGGAATGCAGCCTTAATGGGCAATTTAGTTGGTTTGTCAGGACATGTTTATAGCCTCAAAATCATTCCTGAAGTAGCTCGGATGGCTATGGAAACCATTAAAATGCTAGGCATTGAGAATGTCAGTATTATTAACGCCGATGGTGGTGAAGGGCACGGCACAGATATTCAATACGATCGAGCAATATTTACGGCTGGTGCTTACGATATACCGCATTATTTTTATTCTCAGATTAAACAAGATGGTTTATTGCTGATTGTTATCAAAAATCAAGGTGGTGGCGATAACCTATTTCTATTGAAAAAGACAGATAATTATTTTGAGTCGCTTGATTCAAGGGCTTGCGGATTCGTTCAACTCAAGGGAAGATATCAATTAGATAGTTTAGAGCCGATTAATATTGAGAATTTACCTGAATGGGTAGAGTTACAAAAGCAAGAAGTCTCGCGGAGAGCATTTTGGTGGGGCGGTAATGGTAAAGATGCTTTTCAGTGGTATACGATGGGAATTCGTAACTTTTTAAGTATTTCTGAGCCATCTTTTCGGGCATTTAAGACCGAAAAGAAAACGCCCAAATCGCGAGAATATCTATATTTTGGATTATGGCAGCAGGCACAGCATTCGCTAGTAATTGCCCAAAACGATCTACTGATTACTTA
>NZ_PVWO01000067.1 GCF_003003845.1 Chamaesiphon polymorphus CCALA 037
GTAGTTGAGAGTTGATTTCTAAAGTAAATCTTAAGCCGCCAAGCGATCGAATTACTACAAAAATATAGCCTCCTACTAGAGCTAGCAGGAGGCACAACAGCTAAACTAGATTAAAAAAGTGTCTTACCACTTAATTTTGCCAATTAGAGCACCAATCGTAGAAGCTATAGTAGCAATCCAAATTTCACCACCACCAGCTACTGCTTCTAACTCGTCATCGCTCAATTCGCCACTGCCTTGACGATCCTTCAATTGGTCTTGGCGTTTGTTAATTTCCGCCCACAATTCTTCGGAAGAAAAATCAAAGCCGTATTTTTGTCCCAACTCAGTAGCACCTTGTCGATCGGCACCTTCAGTTGCGGTACTAGCGGCTGTCTCAATAACTTGAGCTAACTCTTCTTGCAATTGTTCGTCTGCTTCTACTCTTTCTAAAAACTTACCGACTGATTCAGCACTCATGAGCAATCTCCTTATTCAAAGGTTATCAAAATTAACTGACTACACATTAGGTACGATCGATTTAAAAGTAAATACATAAAAATTCTGTTTTATTCAGTAATTGAGGGCTGATTTCTAAATTAAATCTTAAGCCACCAATCGATCGAGCTGTTACAAAAACATAACTTTATGCCAGATCTAGCAGGAGGCACAACAGATAGCACCGAGCGACTAATGGGTAATAGCTGCTAGAATCCTTTATTTTCAATCATTTCAAGCACGAGATAAGATCGATCGCGCGTTAAGAGCGCAGTGCCTTGTAAAGCTACAGCAGACCTTAGGTCGAGAAGAATCTGTACTTTATCCGAACTTTGTTTAAATCAAAAACCTGAACTTTACTGAACTTTATATGCTTGATTTTCAAAATAAATCGGCTTAGGATCGAATACAGATGGATTTCTCAAATCATGCTTCGATCGATTCAGCGAACTATTTACCCCATTTCGAGATCCTAACGTCAGATTTCTAGAGCGAACAGCAATCGAGATGCAGACAACGTGGAACTAAACCAATCGACTATTGCAACAATTTTCAGCCATTCCACCTTTATCTCCGAATGGTTGAGCGCAGCAGAACTTCAGTTAGATCCAGCCCAAATTGACGAATCAAAGGCTAAAATCCGCCTAGATCGCTGGTGTCAAGTTGTTGCCCAAGGGAATTGGGATAAATTTCAACTTTGGCTCGATGGCAATGGTTGGGAACTAGAACGAGTGCGACTATTACTGGGATCGAATCTGCACAAAACCGATCGACCATTGCCAGATTGGGCTACGACTTTGAGTGAAATCTTACAATCTACTCGTTCTGTAAAAAATAACGATCGAATCGCAACTGAGTTTGCTAATTCGGCTTTAAATGGCCAGTTAACTAAAGATTGTACGCAGCCAGAGCATCCCCTGCCATTTGAAGATTTACTGCTGCCGATCGTCCGGATGGCGCGACAGAAATTAGGCAATCGATTGGATTCAATGTCATTGTTTGCCGAAGATTCACTATTATCATTGCTGTCTGAAACAGCTTACCTGAGTCTAGAGCGAGATTTACTTCAAAGACTGTTAAATCTATTATCAAAAACTTTAATATTAGAATTTTCCCGCTTTCGGCCATTAGGATACAGTTTGCTAAATCAGGTAATTAAGCAGCAACCAGGTGCCGCTAAACAGGATTACTATCATGACTTTGTCAACCAAATTGCCGCAGATGGATGGTCAGAATTTTTTAGCAAATATCCTGTCTTAGCAAGATTTGTCGCAATTACTGTCGATTTTTGGGTAGTAGCGGTAGCCGAATTTATTCAATATCTTCAGGCCGATCTGAGTGAAATCGATCGAGTTTTCAACTATCCACAGCAGTCAGAGCAATTTGGAGCCGAGCGACAGCTAGGAAAGGTTGTCGAAATTCAGCCTTCTTTGTCCGATCCGCACAATCAAAATCGCTCTGTAATAATCTTCACTTTTGAATCGGGGCTGAAGCTGGTCTACAAACCCAAAAATCTAGGCTTAGACATCGCCTATTATCAGTTTGTAGAGTGGTGCAATCAGCGAAATGTCCTTTTAGACCTGAAGGTTCTTAAGGTACTCGATCGCGATACCTACGGATGGGTGGAATATGTAGAACATTTGCCCTGCACCGATCTCGCCGCCGCGCAGCGATTCTATCGGCGAGCGGGGATGTTGCTGTGCCTAGTACGGTTGTTAGCCGGAACTGATTGTCACTACGAAAATTTAATTGCTAGCAACGAACATCTCGTCCTAGTCGATCTCGAAACCCTGCTGCATCACGATGCCAAGCCAATGACAGCGGTAACTGAAGCCACAGCAGCCCAGACGCTCGTCGAGCGGCAGTTCGAGGATTCAGTGTTGTACACGGGGCTGCTGCCATTCTGGGCATTTAGCGAAGAAAACGGCAGCCCATACGATTTTAGCGGGTTGGGTAGTGTCGATCCCCAACAGTCACCCAAACGCTTACCTGTCTGGAAATCGATTAATACAGATGATATGCGTCTGGAATATGAAATTGAGACAATGCCCATTCAGGCCAATGTACCCGTGCTTAATGGCGTCGCGCTGTCGCCCCATGACTACATCGAAGAATTAGTGACTGGGTTTAAACAAATGTATCGATTCTTGCTCTCGCGGCAAGAGGAGTTATTAGCACAGGGCAGTCCTCTAGAGCCATTTCAAGCGCAGCTCGTGCGGTTTATTTTCCGCGTCACTAGTGTTTATGGTGCAATTTTACAACGGAACTTGAGTCCGGACTCGCTCCGAAGTGGCATTGACTGGAGCATCGAGCTGGATATTATGAGTCGGGCGTTTCTCACTACAGACGAGACATCTCCAGTTTTGTCGATCTGCCAAGGAGAGATCGCGGCCATGCAGCAATTAGATATTCCCTATTTTGGAGCCATTACCGATAGTGATGCGTTGACGATCGGAGTCAAGCAAAGCGTTCTAGAGTATTTTAAAGAGTCTAGCTATCGCAAGGTAGTCACTCAAATCCACAACCTAAATGAGGACGATTTAGCCCTCCAAGTAGAAATTATCCAATTGGCTTTTTATGCCAAAGTCGCTCAAAATCCAGTCAACGAGCTAGATCTCAGACAGGTAGGATCGATCGGGAATGGGGATGAATCCGGCACGCAACTCGCCACCTCGGCACAATTAATCGATTGCGCCCAGGCAATTGCCGCCGAAATTGAGGCCAGAGCGATTCGGGGCAATGACGGTAGTGTTACTTGGATTGGTTTTGGGTTTCTGCCTCAGGCCGAACGCTTCCAACTCCAGCCACTGAGCTACGATCTCTATGACGGAAAGTGTGGGGTTAGTTTATTTTTGGCAGCTTTAGATTTTGTCAGCGGTAGCTACCAATTCCGCGACCTAGTTTTAGGCTCTTTGCAGCCTTTAGTCCAAATTTTGCACGCAGCGGATGCCGAATTGGCTCCCAGATTTGCCAAAGAAATCGGGATCGGTGGCGCGACAGGATTGGGTTCGCTCATCTATTCGCTCGTCAAAACCAGTCAATTCCTGCGGTTGCCAGCACTAATTGAAGAAGCGATCGTCGCAGCAGATCTGATGACAGCCGAAATTATTGCCGCCGATCGCCAGTTTGACGTGATGGGCGGTGCTGCTGGGGCGATTTTAGGTTTATTAGCTCTGTATCGAGAAACAGCACAGCAGGAGATTTTAGATAAAGCGATCGCCTGTGGCGAGCATTTACTCGCGCACTCCGCTAGTGTAGACTCCATGAGAACTTGGCACAATTTTGGGTCTAAGCCTTTAACCGGATTTTCTCATGGTGCTGCTGGCATCACTTATGCCCTGTTGCGACTCTATGCCGCTACCCAAAATCGGACATATTTAGCAGCCGCGCGCGAATCGATCGCCTACGAACGCAGTGTCTTTTGTACGGCTGCGGCTAACTGGCCAGATTTCCGCGCTGCTGCGGGTGCTTCAGTCTTTTTGTCGAGCTGGTGTCATGGAGCCTCTGGGATTGGTTTGGGACGACTCGGCGGACTCTCGATCGATCCAACAGCAGAAATCTTGGCTGAGATCGAAATAGCATTAGAGACTACTCAGAAGTATAGTTTGCAGGATGTAGACCAGCTCTGCTGCGGTAATTTAGGCCGATGTGAAGTGCTATTGGTGGCATCGCAACTACTCGATCGGCCTCAACTCTATACAACTGCCTTACAAGAAGGATCTCAAGTCATAGACAGAGCCAAACAAACAGGCAGTTATCAATTATTCGGGAACTTACCAAACTCTGTTTTTAGCCCCAGTTTCTTCCAAGGCACTGCGGGGATTGGCTACCAGCTACTGAGGCTAGCAGACACCGCTTCACTCCCCAGCGTACTGCTGTGGGACTAAAACTCGCTTAGGGGCAATTCTCCTACGTCCATTATTAACGAAAATGGCGATCTGTTTTAGATACAGTAGATCGCCATTTTTTGCGATTCATTAAGTTATGTTTAAAGTTAAATAAATAGTAAAAATATTCAAATAATATTTTGTTTTCGATCGCGATCGAGTCCAAAGCATGGTAACTTTTTTCTGCTGATAATTGATAATAAAAATTTGATTTTTTTTGAAACGTCCATAACTTTCCCGAACTTTTCTGACCTTATATGTATTGTCAATATAGAAAAGAGCTTGTTATTATTAAATTGTTGACATCCAAATTATTGAGGACTTTAATCATGAGTCGTGCAAATGTAGAAGGTTTTTACCGCTTTGTTGAAGGTAACGAACAAATTCAATCTCAGCTTAAGGCTGCTGGCAGCAAAGAAAAATTCTTAGAGATGGCAGTACAAATCGGCCAAGAAAATGGCTACACGTTTAATGCTGAAACTGTAGAAGAATATCTCGCTTCGACTCAACAAGTTCCCGATGCAGAACTAAGTGAGGAGCAGTTAGAAGCAGTTGCTGGTGGTCGTGCAAAAGGTTTTACCTTCTGCGTAACTAAGAGTAAGTGCTGGGGTAGCGTTTGCTAACGAGTGCCCAGCCTAATTAAGCCAATTATCATTTGAAAAGGGAGTTTATATAACTCCCTTTCTCTCATTTAATTATGGTGTTGTTATAAAAATGTTTTACGATAACGATCGGTTTGAATTTATAGAATATTTAGAATCGAATTGGTTGAGTATTAAGAATGAGTTAGCTCAACTACATCAAAAAGATTTTATCCCTTGGCCAGAAAAATTTCTTTATAAAGAGGGTTGGGATGTCTTTGGTTTATATGCTTTTGGAAAAAAGTTAGACGAGCAGTGCTGTTTGTGTCCAGAAACGACTAAGCTCATCGAATCTATTCCTGGCATGACAACGGCAGGCTTTTCGTCTCTGGCTCCAGGTAGCCATATCGTTCCGCATGTCGGATATACACAATCTGTTATCCGCTGTCATTTAGGATTAACCGTTCCTGACAACTGTGCGATTCGAGTCGGTAGCGAAACCAGAAGTTGGCAAGAAGGAAAGTGCCTAGTATTTGAGGATACTGTCGAGCATGAAGCCTGGAATCGTGGCAGCTTTACGAGAATTGTGTTACTACTTGACTTTAAAAAGCCCAATTTTATCCAGACTGATGATTTCCACAATATTCCTCAAGTTGTTAAAGTTTTGCAAGATTTAAACTGTGAGTAACATGAATGGCTCGATAATTAACGATCTCGATCTACTCACAGTAGCAGAATGTTTAGAGGTTCGTTCTAGTATTTATAAATTGCAGGATACTTGGATTCAAAGGCATCCATCTTTGCCATTTTATACACTAGGAATCGCCAGTTATCTCGATGCCAGTCAGAATAACCAGGAAGACTATTTCGGTCGATCGAGACAATCCAATCCGCTACTCCAACAACATTTTGGCTGGCTTTACGATCGGCTCGCAAATGCCCTATCTCAACAGCTACAGGCAGTGGTATCTTATGCCGAAAATTTAGCATTACCAGGCTTTCATATTTTTCAAGCCGATCGACAGTTCGAGCAGCCGATTGCCGCCATTCATACCGACGTCAACCATCAGCTATTTACCTGGTACTCAGACGAACCGATCGATTTCGCTCGATCTCTTTCTTTTACTCTGTCGATCGCTCTACCTAAATTGGGTGGGGGATTAAATCTTTGGGACTTATCACATCACGAAATTATCGAACGTCCGCCAACAGAAGTTAAGGGACTGATAGAGTCCCGCAGCAAGAGTTTTCATCCGTACAAAATTGGGAGCTTGGTTTTGCACTCTGGCAATATAGTTCACCAAATCGCTGCTGGCAAAAATCTCCAAGCGGATGACGAACGAATTACGCTACAAGGACACAGCCTATACTGTCAGGGCAGTTGGCAACTCTATTGGTAATAGATGACGATCGATTAGATCTAAATAACCGCAATTTTATAAAAGCAGTAAATTTTGACTGGGAATATTTTTCATGATTACTACTGTTGAATTACTTACAGAGCAAGAATGTCAGAAAATTAGATCGGGCATTGACGATTTAAAACATTTGTGGATTCAACGACATCTTACTGTCCCGTTTTATACACTAGGTGCCTCTAACTACTTTGATATTGCTACTAAATTTCCCACACCTTATTATCAAATGGCCACCGAATACAATCCAATTTTGCAAGCGCATTTTGGAGAATTGTATCAGCGGTTAGCCGATGCTCTAGCCGAACAGCTCCAAGCACCTGTCGGCTATCGAAACCGATTAGCACTGCCTGGATTTCATATCTTTTTAGCAGATCCAGCCTTTGGACAGATGCAAGGTTTGACGCACCGCCAATGGTACCACGCGCTAGATCGGCCAGAGATTGTCGCCAGTCCGATCCATTGCGATACACCACATACGATCGTCGATTGGGGCACCAAAGAAGGGCTAGACTTCAACAATCCGATTTCGTTCACATTGGCGATCTCATTACCCAAGTGTGGTGCGGGGATGCATGTCTGGGATTTATGGTTGAAAGAGACGACAGATCTATCTGAGGCACAGTTGCAAGAGCGGATTAATTCGAGTCCCAAACAACTGTATTCCTACGAGGTGGGCAAGTTAGCATTACATTCGGGGCAAATGTATCATCAAGTAGCTTCGATGCCAAATATGCAGATCGATGATGAAAGAATTACGCTGCAAGGACATGGCTTGATGTGTGAAGGGACTTGGCAATTGTATTGGTAAATTCGATCGTTAATAGAGAGGAGAAAATGTATACATTCAATGTTTTGCATGACTCGACGGCAATCGCCTATCAGAAACTGACCTTTGCCAGCTACGGTAGTCTGCTGAATGCGGTAGCATCCGATCGATCTATTATTGCGATCGGGGCTTCTGACCAAGGACAGCCTGTGGGTTTGGGGTTGGCTGAAATTAGCCCTGACGATAGCCTGAGTGCCGAACTCTTGTCGATTTATGTCGATCCCGCACACCGATTGGCTGGGATCGGCACCAAGTTACTCAAAGTTCTAGAAGCAGAGTTGCTGGCAAGAAACTGTACTAAAGTTAAGTTAGCTTACATGACGGGCAATTCCACAACTCCGATGCTGGAACACCTGCTAGGCACATCCAACTGGTCTGCACCCCAAACGCTAAGGCTAGTGTGCAAAGGACTCGCTCAGAGAGTCTTGGAGGCTCCCTGGATGCATAAATACAGTCAGCTTCCCGATTCATATAGCCTATTTCCCTGGACTGAAATTACGCCAGCAGATCGAGCCACGATCGAGCAGACACAGCAAGATCGGCCTTGGATTCCTGAAGATCTGACTCCCTTTCAATACGAACGAGAGGAAAACTTTGAACCTCTCAATAGCTTGGGTTTACGCTATCAAGGGCAGGTCGTAGGATGGGTCATCAACCATCGCATTGCCGCAGATACGATTCGCTATACTTGTAGCTTCGTCAGAAAAGATTTACAGAAAATGGGGAGAATTATTACCCTCTATACAGAAGCAAGTAAGCTCCAAGTCCAACAGAATGTTCCTTATGGCATCTGGATTGTGCCGACAGTTCACGAAGCGATGTTTAAGTTCGTCCAGCATCGTTTGGCTCCATATTTAATTTCGGTAGCCGAACGCAGAGGTACTTTTAAATTCTTAACAGATGGTTAGGTCTAGGGATTGTCAAGTGAATTCGATCGCGAGTCGCTCGCGATCGTGGCTGTTTCAATTAGCTCTACTCCTCGCTCTGAAGCTAATTCTTCCAGTCTGAGAGTAGTTAACGCGATTAAAATGGCGATTTCTGATTCTCTAGTTCTCGCCGACTGGCCGAACTTTCGATCGAACCGTTCGAGATTTTCGGCAGCGGCTTTGACCAATCTTTGCAAAACTATAAACGCTCCAGGCGAAAGTGGCGGCTCGCCTCGGTAATTTTCCAATCTTCCCCCCGCACGATAATTAGGAAAGGCTTCTAAACCCACAAAACGTAAAAACCAGTCCGCCCGATATTCACCATTTGCAGCCACAATGCCCCGATAATCGGCAATAATTTCATCGAGAATATTATTTCGCATCGAGCCGAACCAACGGCGCGTAATGTAATGAGTGGATTCGTGTTCGCGGCGAATTTTGCCAGACAGTTCGATCCATTCTTCTGCCCCAAGTCCCAATTCACTAGCCGCTACATTACTATAAGCTCCCCGACTGAGCAAAATAAACCGATCGCGATACAGTTCTGGACGCTTAATTAATTCCTGAAACTCAACCGCCCAATCGCCTTGCGCGTTTTGCTCCAACCATTGTTGCTGGTACTGGCGCACTCGATGCCAGTTGTTATAGCCACTGACAATGCAAGCACCCATCGAGTCGGGAATTGGTTCGGGTTCGTTCCGTCTCGTCAACGCCTGCACCAAGCTGACAAAATCAGCACGGTTGCCAGCAACTAAGACTGGAATCTCACCTGCCAAGGTGGGATGAAGATCGAGTTGGAGTCGTTCTGGTTCGAGCAACGTCAATCCTACCGCTGTCGCCATCGCGGCGGTAGACTCCCCCTTGCGCGTTGCCGCGCGATACTCTGGCGTCGTACTTATCCCCGCCAGAATCGGAAATTGGAACTGCACCAGATGAGGTTTCAAGGCAGCATCAGCCCCAATGTTAGCCGCTGCCTGGACATATTCTGCCCATGTGGCTAAATAGAGTTCGGGCTGTGGCTCGTCCAAATGGGTGAGGAGACTGGGATCGAAGATATTTTGATTGTAAGTTAACAATTCCAGCGTTTCTGACTCGCTAGCTCCATAAGCTCCCAAAGTCTCTGTCCAAAACTGCAAATAACTCATTGGTCGAGCTTACCTCTCTTTTAAAATTCCTGGCAGCCACAATCCCATCAGGATGGCTAGACAAATAACAACTATGCCAACGCTGTATTGAACGGCTTCACCTAGATTGAAGCTTTGTTGCAAGAGATAGATTGTTTGAGAAAATAGCATATGTATTTTTAGGTAAGATTGTGTTTATTGCGCATTTTTTCAGCACGTTCTTGTAACTTTTGAAAAGAATCGAGACTCATAATCTCCGCTAGTTCGTTTTCTTTACGTTCCTGGTCGATCTGAATTTGCAATTCCATCACTTGTTGTTTGAGCTTCTGTTCGCGTTTGTGAAACTCGCTAGACATATGAATGACTACGGCGGCTTGGTTGGCCAAAGCACTCAAAAACTCTAGATCTTCGTGAGTATAGCTGACCGAAAATGATGAATTGTGAACGTATAGTACGCCCATCACTTCTGTATAATTTTTGAACGGAACGCACATGCAATTTTGAATTACCTGCCGAATAATCGAGACAGAATCATTAAACCTGTCATCGTCTTTAGCATCTTGGGTAACGATCGCGTCGCCACTTTGATAGGCAAGCTCGACAATTTTGCGGCTGTACGAATGCGGATCCTCGGGAATTCCAGCCTTTGACTTGGCGGCTTTTAATTCGAGTTGCTGCGTATCCGGATCGACTAACAGAATTACAGCTCGATCGATGTTCATAATTTGGAACAATAGATCGAGAATTTTGTGGAGTAATTTGTCGGGTTCGTCGGGCGACCAGAGTTGCTTGCTAACTTCTAACAGAATTTTGAGCTTATTAACTGTATTTTGCTCCCGACTTTCGATCGGAGCCGCAGCACCTTCGCTCTGGTCAGCATTTTTAGCAGTTTTTTTATTTACTAACTCTTCGAGTGGTTCGGAATATTGATGGAGTGGAATTTGTTTGAGATTCTCGATCGCCAATTCGCGATTGTTACCGATCGGTAGAGGCTGAGGGCCTGAGGAAGTCATTTGCTGGACGAATTTGAACTCAAAGGTATCGCAGCGTACCAGATCGCCGTCGTGAAGCTGGTAGTCATCAACTTCGACTTGGACTCGATTGACAAAAGTATGATTGATACTTTGACAATCTTTAATTGTCGTACCCGTAGGGGTAACGTGAATCTCGGCGTGATGGCGGGATACGGTTGCACCCAATAAGACAATGGTATTATCGATTTCGCGACCGAGAGTGTTAAGTCCTGGCTTGAGTTCGTAAACTCGCCGATCTGGGGTATCAGGAGCGTAGATTAAATAAGGCACGGTTGTCGATTAGATCTGCTATGGCTATTAATTAAATCGTAGCTGTTTTGCCGATAATTTCGCTGGCCATTGCTTGGAGAGTTTGACTGATGGGATGGTTGTTGTATTTAATTGCAAACACCCCCTGACTGGCCAATCGCAACATATCGGCTGAGTCGGGTAAAATGCCCACCACAGGAACATTGTAATTAGCTTCGACTGTTTTGCGAATTTGCGCGAAATTGTACTCGGGTAGTACCTTATTTACGATCAAAAATAGATTGGGGACTTTCAGCCGCCGCGCCACGTCTACAGTCACGGCTGTGCCCTGAAAATCTTGACGATCGGGGCGCAGAATCAACAGCACCGTATCCGATACGGTCAAAGACAATAAAGTCTCCTCATTGAGACCGGGGTGGGTATCGATAAATAGATAATCTAGTTTTAAATCTTTGATGAGCTGTTGAAAGCCATCGAATAATAATTCGGCGTCGAATCCTTCTCTTAACACCCGCGAAATATCGTTGACTTTGATACTAGACGGGACTAAATATATTTTGCTATTGGGAGTGCCTTGACCTTGCAGCACCGCACTGACATCATAGGCGGCATCGGTAATTTTGCACTTTTTCCACAAAAAATCATTGAGCGTGCGCTCTTGCTGTTTATCTACCAGTCCAAACAGAATATGAATGCCAGGAGACGGAAGGTCTGTATCGATAATCCCCACCCGGTTGCCCGCGCGAGCTACTAAGGTCGCAAGATTGGCTGTCGTATTCGACTTGCCAGTGCCACCCCGATAAGAATGAATCGAAATAATTTTGGCCATCCCGATCGATTGTCCTAATAAAGTAACAAAAATAGAGTACCTGAAGTGCGAGTGGGCTACTTCAATGAGTAGTATAAAAACTGAGTTTTCCTACTCACAGCATTCAGAGCCAGCAGAGTAGTATTTGTTTTTTTTAAATGGTTTAATTGAATTATATATTATTTTATGCAGAGAGAATAGATACTATTTAAAATTGTTGCTACATTGTAACAAATCTACCTAAAAATGTTTTAATTGTGGAATACTGCGCTCTAAAACTGTATCTATCTAAATCCTCACCCGCTCCGGCATTCAGCGATCCAAAAACTTTGTCGTTGACAAAATGCCGTGCGCGAATGCAGCGGCCACAGCCAAGCTGGTAGGTGGCTCGGCTAGGTTTATTAAAATATCCCGAGCGAATTTATCGCTTGGATCTGCGGATCTTGGTTACCAGCAGAGCCGATCGCTCTCGATCTAAAAGTTATTTTCAAAGATTGACTTAGTTGAATGTATATTTGACAACAGATTTTAGAGTGCATACTGTATGAGATAAAATCTCTCCTTTTTTAATCTTCACTTCCCACTCTCGAATTTCCTTTCCGAGTATCATTTGTGTAGCTCACATCACTGAGATCTATTGTATTATGGACACTCAACAAGCTTTAGCCGTTGTAGATGCTTTGGTGTTTACAAAAAAAGGTAAGTATCTGAGCGACGTGCAAAGGCTCTTGCTAGATTCGTCGTTGTCAGATCCGCGCCTACGCTACGATGATATCGCCAAAACCCACGGTTATTCGCTCAATTATCTCAAGCAAGATGTGGGGCCAAAATTATGGCAAATGCTGTCGGAAGTGTGTGGCGAAAAAGTGAGTAAAACTAATTTTCGAGCGGCTTTGGAGCGACAATGCGATCGCGTAAATCTGCAATCGATCGCCGCAGAGAATTTATCGCTGACAACCGCAGCCGATAAACTTGTCGAAATGCCAGCATCATCAACTCAGACAATTGTCAAGGCATTACCAATCGTCCGCACAACCGCGATCGCGGAGCGACACACATCCCGAGATTGGGGCGATGCGCCCGACGTGTCCATTTTCTACAACCGGATTGAGGAATTGGCAACCTTAGAGCGATGGATCGTCGGCGATAGCTGTCGATTGGTGGTGTTATTAGGGATGGGGGGAATTGGTAAAACCCATTTGAGCATTAAGTTAGCCGAACGAATCGATCGCCATTTTCAGTATTCGATCTGGCGATCGCTATTACCCGCACCACCTTTATCAGAACTGGTACTCGATTTGCTCAGATCTTTGACTCAAGGAACGAACGATACTTTACCCATCAGACTAGAAGAGCAAATTTCACTGCTGATTAATATTTTCAAAAAAAACCGATGTCTATTAATCTTAGATAATGCTGATGCGCTGTTAAGAAGTGGTACGATTGCCGGACAATATCAAGAAGATTACGAGAATTACCGGATATTTTTTCAACGAATTGGCGAGTGTAACCATCAGAGTTGCTTGCTCCTAACTACTCGCGAACAGCCGCAAGAGATCGCTTTAATGCAAGGAGACGTATTACCCGTTCGATCGATGAAATTAGCTGGCCTAAATTTTCAAGCCGGACAGCAGCTACTACAATTGAGAGGCTGCTTTTTAGAATCGGCAGGATCTTTGCAAGCGACGATCGATAACTATGGTGGTAATCCCTTAGCTCTCAAAATTGTTTCGGCTATAGCAGCAGATTTATACAATGGTAATATTTCTGAATTTATTAAGAGTAAATCATTAATTTGTCGAGAGATTAGCGATATTTTAGACCAACAATTCAATCGACTGCGAGATTCCGAGAAAAAATTCTTATACTGGTTGGCACTCGAACAAAGATCGCTCGAAGAGAGTGAATTTCATTTGGGAACCTATCCAGGAATTCCAGCCAATAAGACAATTGAAACTATTCAATCACTTTTGCATCGTTCTTTATTAGAGAAGAAAAACAATAAATTCTTTTTGCAACCTGTAGTCAGAGAATACTTGCAAACCAAAACGATCGAGCAAATTATTGATGAGATCGATCGCGAGAGAGTTCTACTATTAGACCTATATCCCTTACTAAAATCCACAGCCAAAGAATATCTCAAACAAGCCCAAATCAAACTAATTATCAAACCATTGCTGGCACGATTATTAGTGAAATATAAAGGTTCCGAAAAAATTTATCTGAAGTTTAAAAAAATTCTCGTAAATTTGCGCGAACATCAAACTTCAGAACCAGGCTATGCGGCTGGAAATATTATCAATCTCTTGTGTCAGCTTCAAGTCGAAATCGGTGGAGCAGATTTTTCCGATCTCATTGTCCGATCGGGCTGTCTCCAAAAAACTAATTTACAAAATGTCAACTTTGCTCGTGCAGATTTGAGCGAATCGGTATTTGCCAAACAATTAACTAGTATTTTAGCCCTAGCGTATAGTCCCAATGGCAAATTACTAGCCACAGGAGATGTGAATGGGCAAATCTATCTCTGGGACATTGCCACAGGCGAGCCGATTCTCTGTTGTACGGGGCACGCAGGCTGGGTGCATGGGATCGCCTTCAGTCACGATGGCAAAATGCTCGCTAGTGCTAGCAGCGACCTCACAGTAAAATTGTGGGATCCATTCGATGGTAGTTGTTTGAAAACCTTCACCGGACACCATCAACGAGTCCGATCGATCGCGTTTAGTCCCGATAGCCTAACGATCGCCAGCGGCAGCAGCGATGCCACAATTCGCCTGTGGGATACTCGCAGTGGTAAATGTCTCAAAATTTTGTCAGGACATCAAAGTTATATTTGGGCTGTTGCTTTCTCCCCCGATGGCACGACTATCGCCAGCGGGAGCGAAGATAAGAGTGTCAGACTTTGGGATCTGGCGACAGGAGAATGTCGGCAAATCTTCACCGAACATCAACTGTGGGTGCGGACGATCGCCTGGAGTCCCGATGGTAAACTCATCGCTAGTGGTGGTGGCGATCGCACGGTCAAAGTTTGGGACATTACCATGGGCAAATGCGTGAGTACCTTGACCGGACATACTCAAAGAGTGCGCTCGATCGCCTGGAATCCCGATGGTAAACTACTAGCCAGCGGTAGTGGCGATCGCACGGTTAGACTGTGGAGTGTCGCCGACGGACAATGCCTCAAAACGCTCCACGGTCACAATAGCCTCTTAACCTCAGTCGCTTTTAGTCCCGATGGCACAAATCTCGCCACTGGCGGCGAAGATCGATCCGTGCGCTTGTGGGAAGTCAGCACGGGTAGCTGCATCGATATTTGGCAAGGTTATGGTAGCTGGATTCAATCGGTTGCTTTTAGTCCCGACGGCAAAACTCTCGCCAATGGTAGCGAAGATAAAACCGTCCGGATCTGGCAGCTAGGAGATACTCGAACTTCAACCACTTCCCATAATTCTTTAACCTTAACCGGACATCAAGGTTGGGTCTGTTCCGTAGCATTTAGCCCCGACGGTAAATATCTAGCCAGTGGCAGTAGCGATTATACGATCAAATTATGGGATGTCGGGACGGGTCAATGTCTCAAAACATTGCAGGGACATAGCCGTTGGGTTGGTGCCGTAGCCTTTAGTCCCTCGGGACTCACGCTGGCAAGTTGTGGCGGTGATTGTACGATCGTCTTGTGGGACATCATTACCGGGAACAGTACCCAAGTCTTAGAGGGACACACGGGGTGGTTGTGGTCTGTCCAATTTAGCCCTGATGGTCGGCTGCTAGCGAGTGCTTCTGAAGACAAAACCATTAAGTTGTGGGATTTGCACAGCGGTAAATGCATCTACACCTTGAGCGGACATACGAGCTGGGTGCAAGGAATTTCTTTTAGTCCCGATGGCAAACTGTTGGCCAGTGCCAGTTGCGATTGTACGATTCGGTTGTGGGATGTGGCGACGGGAGCATGTAAGAATATCTTGCTGGGACATACGAGCTGGGTGCAGTCAGTCGCATTTAGCCCCGATAGCAAAATCTTAGCTAGCGGTAGTTGCGACCAGACAGTGAAACTGTGGAACCCCAATACAGGCAAATGTCAACAAACAATTCCGGCTCATCAGAGTTGGGTGTGGTCGGTGGTATTTAGTCCCAATGGCAAAATAGTCGCCAGCGGCGGTCAAGATGAAACCATCCAGCTTTGGGATCTCAAACTCGGCAAATGTATCGAGCGATTGCGAACCAAACGTCCTTATGAAGGGATGTGTATTACTGGTGCCAAAGGTTTGACTGCCATGCAGAGAGAGGCTTTGAAATTTTTAGGTGCTGTAGAGTAAATGACGGCGAAAGTTCACTGAAGTGAGATAAAATGCTTTGCCTTTATAACAATTAATCCACTGCAAACGGTTAAATACGGACTTTGCGGATCGAGAAGCTAGAAGACATATCCCCGACTTCTGGGAGAAGTCGGGGATATAGCATAATTCTAAAAAGTCTAGTTCCCAAGCGTGCTTAGTTTAGCTCTGAATCGATTCAAACGATCGATCGATTAATTTAAGGCTTGGGCGATTTACTAGGAGCCACCGGAGGAGAAACTGCGGGAGTTGTCGTAGCCGCAGGAGTTACAGCAGGACTTGGTTGTGTTGTAGCCGCAGGAGTTACGCCAGGACTTGGCTGTGTCGTAGTTGTAGGCGCGACTGGGATTGGCTGTGTCGCAGCACCTGGTGCTGGAGTCGTACCCCCAGTATTTGGCTGTACGGTTGTGGCTGGATTGACGCCTTGATAAGGATTGTAAGGATTGTAGGGGTATCCATAAGTGGGATTGGGGATGACTGGTGGCGTCGGGGCGGCGGTATTAGATGGTAGAGTAGCTAGTGCAACGCGATCGCCAGCAACGCCTCTAAGCGCATCGAGGACTTCGACGACCTTATTGTAGCTGACTTGTTTGGAAGCGTATAACACGATCGAACTATTGGGACGCGCTTGACGGTACTGTTTGACAGCTTCGACCAATTGTCCGGGTATCAACATTGGTTGCTGTTCGAGAAATAGTTGTCCGGCATCATTGAGACTGACCATCAGCAATTCTCGGGCGGCTGGCGTACCACTGCTAGCAGCGGGAATATCGACGCTAATTGCCTGCTGTCTGGCGACCTGAAGCCCAGCTATCAAGAAAAATGTCAAAATGCAAAAAATTACATCGATCAGTGGCACTAGCTCGATTCTCGGATCTTCGTTGGTATTACCAGAATTTATCTTCATAAGTTGAAATTTAGGGGTTCGCAGTTGCAGCGCAGACTCTCAAACGGTTGTTTCGATCCTTTATAATTAAAGACTAAATTGAAGTCCGATCGACTGATTTTTGGGATAGCATTTTATAATTTAGCATCCAATAACGTGCAAATTACCTTCCTTGGCACATCGTCGGGTGTCCCCACTAGGGCGCGCAATGTTTCTAGTATCGCACTCAATCTCCCCCAACGGGCGGAAGTGTGGCTATTCGATTGTGGTGAAGCTACTCAACATCAGTTGTTACGCTGCGATGTCAAAATTAGCCAGATTCGGCGGATCTTTGTCACGCATTTGCATGGCGATCATATTTTTGGGCTGATGGGATTGTTGGCTACTTATGGAATGGCGGGTAGTCCGGATCGGATCGATATTTATGGCCCCAAAGGATTGGATGAGTATTTACGGGCATGTCAAAAGTATTCTTACACTCATTTTAACTACCCGATTAAGGTACACACGATCGAGCCGGGAGTGGTACATCAAGAGGCCGATTTTACCGTTACTTGCATTCCGCTCAAGCACAAGGTACCAGCCTATGGTTATCGGGTAAGTGAAACCGACAAGCCGGGAAGATTCAATCTTGAGAAGGCTAAAGAATTAGGGATTCCGTCGGGGCCGATTTATGGCAAGTTAAAGAATGGAGAAGTCGTTACTTTAGCAGATGGTCGGGTCATTAATGGTCGCGAGTTGTGTGGCGAGACAGAAATCGGGCGCAAATTTGTCTATTGTACCGATACCGTATTCTGTGAAAACTCGATCGAATTAGCAGCAGATGCCGATGTGTTGATTCATGAATCTACCTTCGCCCATGAGGATGCCGATATGGCCTTTGACAGGCTGCATTCTACTTCGACGATGGCTGCCCAAGTCGCGCTGGGTGCGGGAGCTAAGGAGCTAATTTTGACTCATTTTAGCCCCCGTTACGCGCCGGGAAATCCGATCGTGTTAGACGACCTTTTGCAAGCTGCACGCGCGATTTTTCCCAAGACGAAGATGGCTTACGATCTGACGACGCACGAG
>NZ_PVWO01000473.1 GCF_003003845.1 Chamaesiphon polymorphus CCALA 037
GTCTTATTATGACTCTTACTATGCACCGAATAATGCCACGTTAATTGTCGTCGGCGACTTCGATACTGCCAAGCTGATGGCTAAAGTGGATGCGACATTTGGCAAAGTCCCCCGGCGGGAAATCAAAGTTGCCAAGTCTACGTCGACAAACATCAAACCCACGCGGCGGCTGACTCTCAAAGAACCAGGTAGCACCCAGCTCTCCAACCAAGTATATCCGTTACCAGATGCCAATCATCCCGATGTACCCGCGATCGATGTGATGAATTATGTCCTCACCGAAGGACGCAGCTCGCGGATGTATCAATCGATCGTCGAAACGGGGATTGCGGCTGGTCTTAACGGTGGTGCCATCAACCTCGCTGCTGGCGGTTGGTATGAGATTTCGTCGGTCGTGGAAGTTGGCAAATCGCTCCCCAAAGTAGAAGCCGCCATCGAGAAAGAGATCGAGCTACTCCAAACCAAAGGAGCCAAAGCTAGCGAAATCGAGCGCGGCAAAGCCCAGCTCAAAGCCGCCTACCTCCTGAGCAACCGCGATATCAATTCGCAAGCCAGACAACTCGGTAACGACCAAACTACTACTGGCGACTATCAATTTACCGATAAGTATCTCGCTGGCGTCGAACGCGTCACGCTCGCCGATGTCCAACGAGTTGCCAAAAAATATCTCCAACCCAACCTCAAAACGATCGGCTTCTTCGAGCCGACCCAAATTACCGCGCAAGCGGCACCCGCAGCTACAGGCGGTAAAACAGCCGGGACGATCGAGACAGGTGCCCCGTTAGACGCTAGCGAACTGGCGAAATATCTCCCCCCATTAGATGCAGATACGGCCAGCCAAACTCAAACTTTGCCGCAAGAGGTGAAACTCAAAAATGGGTTGCGCGTCTTTTTGCTTCCCGATTCGAGCACGCCGACGGTGACATTAACTGGAAGTATTCAAGCTGGGACAGAATATGACAGTGCTAATAAAGCTGGATTGGCTAGTCTCACTGCTGCCAATATCATGAGCGGCACCAAGACTCAAACCGCCCTGGAAATAGCCAAAACATTAGAAAATCGCGGGGCGGGACTGGCATTTGGGGCGAGTCGGGAAGGCGTGGGGCTAGGAGGCAATGCTCTATCCAGCGACTTACCCATTCTGCTGCAAACCTTGGCCGATGTCGTTCAAAACGCCAACTTCCCCCAACAACAATTTGAACTCAGCCGTCGGCGGGCACTAACTGGCCTCAAACTAGAGCTAGATAATCCCAATAGCGTGGCGCGGCGCAAATTCCAACAAACGATTTATCCCAAAGATCACCCGTTTACTATTTTCCCCACCGCCGAAACTTTGTCGGCATTGACAACAGCAGATCTGCAAACCTTCTATCGCCAGCACTATCTCCCCAGCAACACGATTTTAGCGATCGTGGGTGACTTTAAGGTTGCAGAGGTCAAAAGCTTGTTAGAAGCGACGCTGGGCAAATGGTCTACCACGGCTGAGTCAGTCAAACTCAAATACCCAACACCAGAGTTACCAGACAAGCAGGTACTGGTTAGCCCCTCTCTTCCAGGCAAAACCCAAGCAATTACCCTGCTCGGCAATAAAGCGATCGATCGCCAAGATCCGCGCTACTATTCCGCCCTGGTACTCAATCAAATCCTTGGTGGCGATACCCTTTCCAGCCGTCTGGGTACCGAAATTCGCGATCGTCAAGGTTTAACTTACGGCATCTATAGTAGCTTTGCTGCTGGCAAACGTCAGGGTACCTTTATTATCTCGATGCAAACCGCACCAGAAGATGCTTCAAAGGCCACTCAAAGCACGATCGCGCTGTTGAAAGATCTCCAAACTAAAGGAGTCACCACCGCCGAAGTTGACAGTGCCAAAGGCAGCATCACCAGTAACTACACCGTCGAACTCGCTTCCCCCGATGAGATTGCTGGAGCTACCCTCGGTAATGCCATCTATGGTTTAAATCCCAACGAAATTAGCGAATTTCCAAAGAAGATTCAAGCCGTAACCTTGGAGCAAGTCAACCAAGTAGCGAAGGAATTAATTCAACCCGATCGCTTGGTGGTTGTCACCGCTGGGCCACCACAAAAGTAACAAATTCTTAACAAAAGAGTAGGTGAGCAAACTGCTTACCTACTCTTTTTTTTGGCGATTTCTCGATCGAATTTACTCATAGCTGCGTACTAAAGACTGCATCGAGTGCATAAAACCCAAAACTCGATCGTGTAGATCCAGTGCATAAAACTCAAAACTCAATCGTGTAGATGAGGGTACACCATTATCTGTAAGTACGAAAGTCTCGATCGTGTAGATCGAGTGCATAAAACTCCAAACTCATTCATGTAGATGAGAGTCGCTATCATCTTTAAGTATGAAAGTGATGATTTTATACCCAGGCAACTCCTGAAACTTGTGCCAGTTTGGCTATTTTACGGTTATTTTTAACGATCTTAAAACAATAAGATTGTGCCAGCTTGGCTTCTTTGTGACTATTTTTTAATACTAATAAAATAATAACGATTTGGCCTCAAAAAATATAGCCAACTTTTCTGGAAACGTAATTACGATCGCTGAAGTTAGGCTTATCAAACATTAAAACAAGCTAGAACATCCCACACAGAGGTTCATCTACCATGTCTCCATCTAATCTTGAAACTAAGTCTAGTAGCGCGACTTATTCACATACAGCAACTCGCCCCACCAAAGCAAAAATATCGATAGAAAGTCTTACTCAGCTTGCTAGCGTTGCTCCACAAGAAGATTTAAGCGCATTAAATGCGGGGATTTTGACAACTATCGGTAATACACCATTAATTAAATTAGACCGCGTTTTTAAAGACTCCAGTTTCAATCTTTTTGCCAAGCTGGAAATGTTCAATCCTGGCGGCAGCGTTAAAGATCGTCCGGCTTTCAACATGCTCAAAAATGCATTGAAAAACGGACATATTAAGCCAGGATATACAATTGTCGAATCTAGTTCTGGGAATTTAGGAATTGGTTTAGCACAAGCATGTACCGTCCTCGGTTTACATTTAATCTGCGTTGTCGATCCCAAAACTACCAGCCAAAATATCAAGATCCTCAACGCATATGGCGCGCAAGTTGATATAGTCACCGAACCAGATCCGGCGACTGGCGACTTTCTCCCTGCTCGCATCGCTCGTGTCAAACATTTGCTCGATACCATCCCGCAAAGCTTTTGGTGTCAGCAGTACGCCAATATGAATAACTCCCGCGCTCATCATCAGACGATGCATGAAATTGCCACAGCACTCGATGGTAAATTGGACTACTTATTCCTCTCGACTGGTACTTGCGGTACCCTGCGCGGTTGCTCGGAATATATCAAGAGCCACAATCTCAACACCAAAATTATTGCTGTCGATGCCAAAGGTAGCGTGATTTTCGGCGACAAACGCGGCAAACGCTTAATTCCTGGGCATGGTGCCGCGCGGGTACCAGAGCTATTTCAACCTGGCTTAGAGGACATGTGCGTACACGTCTCCGATTCGGAATGTATTATCGCCTGTCATCACTTATTACGGAGCGAGGCAATTTTGGCGGGTGGTTCGTCAGGTGCAGTCATCGCCGCGATTCATAAACAACGGCTGGCGATCGCTAGTGGTGCAAATTGTGCGGCAATTTTATGCGATCGCGGCGAACGCTACTTAGACACAATTTATACAGATAGTTGGGTAAAAGAACACTTCGGCGATCTTAAATTGCAGCCACTAAATTGATTGAGGATTGAGAAATGGTGTTACTAATGGAGGGGCATTCTCGCAATGTCCCCTACCACGATGCCGGACGCGATCGAGAACTAAAATAACAAGTTACATTTACAAACAAATTATTAAAATTTGTTGCATCGATCTGTCGCTCGACTCCGAGCTTTGACGCCATCTTCTTAGTAGAGAAATAGCTTACTACACAGCCATTTTTAGAGTCTATTTTCTCATCATATTCGATCGATAAAAAATATTCATTATGAAGGCAGCGGTGCCTGGAACTGTTGCTGTGCAAAATTTTCAGATTTAAAGAGGAGATTTTGTCAATCGATACTTCCAACTACACCAGAATTGCTATACCACTAAAAATCGGTTACAGTTATGAGCAAATTATTAATATCGATCGCCTCAGTGGGTTTGCTGACTACAGCTTTTAATCTTGGCAACATTGCCAATGCTAGCGATAGTACATCACCTCATGTAGAGAGTAAATTTGAGTTTCCGTACCATCGATGGGCGACTGTCCGCCAGACTATTCAAGTTCACATTCCGCGTAATAGTCCAGCTTTAGAAAGTCTCAGCATCGATGTTCCTGAAAATATCGATTTCCAAACTAGTAAAGTTGAAATTACTGATGGAGATCGCGTTATCGATGCCCCAATTTCTCGTCAAGGTCAACGGCTGATAATCGGATTTACTCGATCGATCTCCCCCGATACTCAATTAAGAATTAATTTTAACGGTGTCAGTCGAAATATGCGGACACAGTTATCTGTCTATTATATTTACGCTCGAACTGTAGACGG
>NZ_PVWO01000474.1 GCF_003003845.1 Chamaesiphon polymorphus CCALA 037
TCGTCGGCAGCGTCAGATGTGTATAAGAGACAGGGTATCTCCTCGGAGAGGAGCAAGAGTAGTAATTTCCGTAGGGTGGGCAATGCCCACCAGCACAATCTATGCTCTCAATTCTCTCTCAAAGCCAAATCCAACCGATCGAAAGTCGTGAATATCGATGAAATCTAGATGGTGGGCATTGCCCACCCTACATATATTAAAACTTTGTTTTTTTCAATATATTATCAAATACATATTATGCAAACTACCAAAGAATTTATCTCTAATTTATCCAGCCTAGACATCAAATTATGGGTTGACGATCTCGATCGAACTCGTCTGCGCTGTAACGCACCAAAAGGAGCATTGACAGTAGAGATTCGTAACGAACTAGCCGATCGCAAGGCAGAACTAATCGACTTTCTTCAGCAGCATCATTTGGATCTTAATCCTACTGATGATTCAATTAAACCGATGCAAAGAGATGGTAATATAGCTGTCTCCTTTGCTCAGGCGCGGTTGTGGTTCTTCGATCGTTTGGAAGGGGCGAGTGCTACTTATAATATTCCGGTTTCTCTGCAATTATCGGGCGATCTAAATATCTCCGCTTTAAAGATGGCGGTGATGGAAGTTATTCGTCGTCACGAGGCATTGCGGACTCATTTTGAGTTGGTAAATGACGCACCGATTCAGGTAATTAGTAGCGATATTTTAGTAGATATTCCAGTCATCGATTTACAGCAGTTACCCGAATTAGAACAGTCAGCGAAAGTGAAAAAGTTGGCGATCGATGAGTCGCAGGCAGCTTTCGATTTAGCTGTGGCTCCTTTGGTTCGAGTTAAATTACTTCAATTGAATAACACATCTCATGTGTTGCTGATTACGATGCACCATATTATTTCAGATGGGTGGTCGATGGGGGTGTTTATTAATGAGTTATCTGAGTTATATCAGTCTTTCTGCGATGGTAAATCTTCTACATTACCTGCATTAACTCTTCAATATGCTGACTTTGCTGATTGGCAACGCAATTGGTTGACTGGCGATGTTTTAGACAAGCAACTTAATTATTGGAAAGATTTATTAACTGGGGCACCGCCGCTGTTGGAATTGCCGATCGATCGTCCCCGCCCGTCGATTCAGGGATTTGCGGGGAATTTTGTCGAATTTAGCTTAGAGCGAGGTTTAAGCCAACAATTAACTGCGCTGAGTCAGCGATCGGGTACGACACTATTTATGACGATGTTGACAGCTTTTAATGTATTACTCGCTCGGTATAGCGGGCAAGATGATGTCGTAATTGGTTCGCCGATCGCCAATCGCAATCGACGGGAAACAGAACCGCTAATCGGCTTTTTTGTCAATACATTAGTCATTCGTACAAAACTCCGATCGAACCAGACATTCTTGGAGTTACTCGAATCGGTAAAGCAAAATACTTTGGATGCCCAAGAACACCAAGATTTACCATTCGAGAAGTTAGTTGAAGAACTGCAACCAGAGCGATCGCTCAGTTATTCGCCACTATTTCAAGTAATGTTTGAAATAGAGAACACACCAACTGGCAACTTGGAATTACCAGGACTCCAGATTACGCCGTTGGAATTGGAGAATATTAATACCAAATTCGATCTGACGCTCTCGATTCAAGAATCGGAGACAGGATTAGTCAGTGGATGGGAATATAAAACAGAATTATTCGATCGAGATACGATCGAGCGGATGGCGGCTAATTTCCAAGCATTACTCGCTGGAATCGTTGCCAATCCCCAGCAACAAATTGCCCAACTACCGTTATTAAATGAAATCGATCGACATCAGATTGTCGAGACGTGGAATCAAACTCAAGCGGACTATCCCTCAGAGCACTTCGGCTCCGCTCAGTGCAAGCAGTGTTTTCCGCAATTATTTGAAGCGCAAGTTGCCCGCACACCTGAGGCAATTGCCGTTAATTATGGCGATCGCGATCTTACCTACCAAGAATTAAACGAGCGGGCGAATCGCTGGGCGAGACATTTAGTCGAACTGGGTGTGGGTGCCGAAACGCTCGTTGCCTTAGTATCCGATCGGAATCTCGATTTCCTCACTGCCATGCTCGCGGTATTCAAGGCTGGTGGGGCATATTTACCGCTCAATCCCCATCATCCCATCGAACGCATCCAGCAAGCGATCGTCCAAAGTCAAGTGCCCTTAATCTTGACATCCAGCGCGTGGACACCAACGCTAGAACTAATTGTGAGCGACTTACCCAACTCTCAACTGCTAGATTTTCATCAACTTTCTGCCCCAGATTATGCCAGTGACAACCTACCAATCCGTTGCACTCCAGATAATTTAGCCTATACAATCTACACCTCCGGTTCCACTGGGACGCCTAAAGGTGCGATGCTCGAACATCGGGGGATGCTGAATCATTTATATGCCAAAGTAACGGATCTAGGCTTGAGTGCTAACGATATCGTCGCGCAAACAGCCGCCCAAACCTTTGATATCAGTATTTGGCAATTTCTGATTCCCCTCCTAGTTGGCGGACGAGTCGAGATCGTCACCACCGAAATTGCCGCCGATCCGTCCCAATTACTCGCCCTCGTAGCGCGTCAGCAGATTTCCATCCTCGAAATTGTCCCATCCCTATTACGCGCGATCCTCCAACAGATCGAACTCAATGGCACGCCACCCAAACTCTCCCTGCGGTGGTTATTACTTACAGGTGAAACTTTACCACCCCAATTGTGCCGTCAGTGGTTCGAGCTTTATCCCAACGTGCCCATGATGAATGCTTATGGGCCGACAGAATGTTCCGATGATGTCACCCATTATCCAATTTATACGTCGCCCCCAGCCGAAATCCTCAATCTACCGATCGGTCGTCCGGTAGCCAATACCCAAATATACATCCTCGATCGCCTATTACAACCAGTCCCGATCGGCGTACCAGGCGAACTCTACGTCGGTGGTGCAGGTGTCGGACGCGGCTATCTAGATGCGCCAGAACTCACCCAGCAAGCCTTCATCCCCAATCCCTTCCACCCGATCCTATCCCCCCGCTTGTACAAAACTGGCGACAAAGCGCGGTATCTCCCCGACGGTAATATCGAATTTCTCGATCGGATCGACTTCCAAGTCAAGATTCGTGGCTTCCGGATCGAGTTAGGCGAAATTGAAGCAGTCCTAACCCAACATCCTGACATTAAAGCAGTAACCGCGATCGTCAGAGAAGACCAACCCGGCAACCAAAATCTAGTCGCTTATATTGTCTCCACCCAAACGCTGACGAATGCAGAAGTCCGGGATTTCCTCGATCGCAAGCTCCCAGCATATATGATACCGAGCGCGTTTGTCTTCCTCGAGGCCATCCCCCTTACCGCCAACGGCAAAGTCAATCGCAAAGCCCTGCCAGTGCCAGCACTAGGATTCAATCCTAGCTATGTCGCCCCCAGTAATGCCCTCGAACTCCAATTAATGCAGATCTGGGAAGAAATCCTCCATATCAGCCCGATCGGCATTCGCGATAACTTTTTTGACCTCGGCGGTCATTCCCTCCTCGCCGTGAGCCTAATGGCGCGGATTCAGCAGCAATTTGACAAAAAGCTCTCCCTTGCCACCCTCTTCCAAGGAGCCACGATCGAACATCTCGCCCAGATTATCCTCTCCACCACCACCGACGAACCATTCTTATCCACACTCATGCCACTCCAGGCTAATGGCTCCAAACCACCATTATTTTTCGTTCATCCCGGCGGTGGTACCGTCCTCTCCTATCTAGAATTAGCCCGAAATTTAGACCCAGATCGACCAGTCTACGGACTCGAATCTCTCGACTTAGATGAGGAACAAACACTGCACAACAAAGTAGAAGATATGGCAGCTTACTACATCCAAGTGATGAAAACCGTGCAAGCCGAAGGCCCCTACCAAATTGGCGGCTGGAGTTTTGGCGGACTAGTCGCCTTCGAGATCGCCCAACAACTGCGATCGCAAGGTCAGGAAGTAGCCACCGTCGTATTGCTAGATACATCCCCATTTACAGATCCTGAAGAATTGAACGTAGCCGACGATAAAGACTTCATCGAAGAATTACTCGCCCGCAAAAATGGCGCGATTTTGGGCATCCCCCCCGAACTAGATGTAGCGCAAGCCCAAAGACTCCTCCAAGTATTCAAAGGTCACATCCTCGCCGCCAACGACTACAATCCCCAACCCTACCCCGGCACCGTCGATCTCTTCCTCGCCGAAGGTGGCATCGCCGCCGACTCCCTCGAATCGATCGCCGGATGGCAACAACTCGCCACCCACGACCTAAACGTCCACTGGATCCCCGGCGACCATCACACCATGGTCACCAAACCCAACGTGCAAGTTTTGGCAGAGAAACTTCAGATTTGTCTAGGTTAGGAATTTCGGATTTTGGATTGAAGCTTAAAGTAAGTTTCGCGCATATTCAAACCATCCGATTCGATCGAGTCAGATGTAAGCACAGATCTACCCATCCCGCCCTACGGGCAAGGCTACCGTGTATACACAAGTTCACTAGACTTCGTTTAAG
>NZ_PVWO01000068.1 GCF_003003845.1 Chamaesiphon polymorphus CCALA 037
AACGCTTTAAATTCTCCAACTCTCCAGTTCCGTGACAAAACTTTATGCAGTTTATTATTTCCCCACCTACCTACTTAGTAAAGCTTGCTCATGAGGTTGTGCCAATGCAACCTCAAAGCTTTTGAGCAATTTTTTTGCTTCATCTCGTTCGATGTAATGCTTCTCAAGCACTCTCGATCTCATTAGAGATGGGCGACTTGTCTCCGCTTGAGCTAATTGCTGAGTCTCTTTCTTTGCTGATTGTGCTGCTGATAATCTGGCTTTGAGTTGGTCAACTTCTTCCTGTTTGTCCTCCAGTTCGATACTTAGATTTGAGGGAGTCGTTAGGCTCGTAAAACCTGCTGCTTTTGTCTTCAAGTCGGCAAGTACCCTTTGCGCCATTGCCAGTGTTTTTTCCAAAGCGGCACAATCATCCATTCGATTCTCCATTTCTCAATCGTGCTTCTAATGCTGAAACTTCCTGACGTTTTTGCTCAAGGTCAATCTGCAAATGAGCTGGGATTTGTAGTTTACCATAGCCAGCAGCCTGCTCTTCTAAGATACCCAGCGATCGGCGTGCCATCGCTAATGCTGGTGTTAATATCTCGCGATCTGTCATTACTCCAGAATTATCTGGACGTTTCAATCCCTTGCCTCGTCGCTGTTGCCAATCGATCGATCCAAATTTCAGTGCGTGTACTACAAACTCGGCAGCATTCTGGGCAGCAGTTTTCTGGCGCGACTCTTTATCTTGTGCCTTATTACCATCAGCCCAGTCACAGATACCCTTGACCAAAATCCAGTCTACTTTTTTGTCATTGCAAGCAACATACAAGCCCACGCCTTCCATTTCACCACCGATAGCTTCTGACTCAATACGACGCAATCGATCGCGATAGTCGATATTGTCTATGAGTTTCTCTCCTGTCAGCACAGTTCCAAATCTTACTGTTGCACCCTCCCATCGCACATCCGCACTCCTGAAATGATTGATTAGCCACGACGAAGCATGTGGTTTGTCGCCTCGCAAACTAATCTGCTCTTGTGCATCCTGCGTGCCCACCCGTTGCAAATCGTATAGCCGCAATTGTTCTGTTACCAAAATATCGCCAATGGATTGCTTGCTCTCGTTGACTCCAAAGGCAATCCCCACCATGATGACTGCCGTGGGTGAAAGTGCCTCAATTCCTTTGCCGACCGTTTGTAAGGAGGCATTCACTCCGCCACTACCCATTTCAGATTGTGTCAGAAAAACACGCGCATTATCGATCCTAAATTCCAGTAAATGCGATTGTCGATCGATTGTGGGTCTGCTTTAACACCAGTAGTTTTTTCAAAAGCTTGGAGCGCAGCGGAACTCTCTACTTTCGTTACAGTCACAATCAGAATATCGGCTTCATGGGTCATAAAGGTCTGGGAGCTTAATTTTGGGCGATCGCAATAGATATCATCAACTGAATATTAGTCTAATTTCAAATATATAATCTACTACATTTTCCATTCTCTGCGATCGCAATCCCATTGTCCGACAAACAATTCTCCTTTACTAACCATCACACTGACTGGTAAAACAAATTCCTGAATTATCTCTACCACCTCCATCAAACTCAACTCATTCGCTACTAACTGATGCTTGCGTAAAAAAGCCTTCCAAGCCTGTTGTTTTTGAGCATCAGTCGTAAATAATGGAGTCAAGGCAACTACCTCAGCGTGAGTCTGAGGCAATGGCGTTCTGCGCCGCTCGAATGTCGCGGTTAATGCCGATCCCAACGCAATGCCGTCAAAGCTAAAATAAGTCGCTAATACCCACAGATCGTAAAAATCTTTCAATCGTGTATTACTCATCCCCAACAGTACCATCGCCTGAAACTTTTCGGCAACTACCGTTTCGCGAGGATAACTCAATACTTGTGGAGCGGGGAAACTCAATAAAGCCGGAAACTCTACTGATACTGGTCTAGGTGTAATCGCATCGCCAAAGCCAACATCGACTTGTACCGGAATCTGCGTCCGCGTCCCCGATAGATAAGCTAGCAGATTGATTCTCACTCCCTCATACTCACAATCGGCTTTGATGCGGCAACTAACGACACTACTGACTGCAAATTCTAAACCATCTGCTACTACGTCGATCGAGCATAACTCTCGAAAAATCTCCTCGATCCTTGCTGGTGTACTATCCCCAAATCCCAGAAAATCGACATCCCGCGTCGCTCGATGGGAACGCTCTAACCAAATATCGAACAATAATGCCCCTTTCAACACAAACTGCTGTTGATAATTCGATCGACTCAGACGATAGAGCAATCGCTCCAACGCATACCGCACTAGCATCGTTTGAAAATCATTAGTACCAGTCAAATTCTTCAACCGCTGGCGGACTGAAGCAGCAAGCTGTTCTGGTTTGGTCATAGCACCAGCATCTCCAAATAAGGCTGGATGACCTTCTGCACTCGACAGATTTGGGCGTAATCAGCCAAAAGATTCAAATCCAGCTTGCGAGCTGTCCAGGCTTCTTTGAGGGCTTCTAGAGCCACATCTAGCCCGATTGTCGAACGGTATTTAAAGCAATCGGCGATCGTTTTGGGGATGTTGTAAACGCGCACGGGAATACCCGCCACCAAATGGGTTTCGATCCCTTCAGATAGCGATTTACCAGACATATTCACCCGCCGTAAGGCGATCTCTCGATCGCTGGGAGTCCCCCACCGATTATCAAATGCCATCCAGATCTGAAACGGGTTTTGAGTAGTAAGTTCGTGAAACCGGAGAGCCGATAATAGGCAAATCGTACCGCGTGGAAAGCGGGTACAGGCTTCAGCATAGGTTTGAAACTCAGTGAGATCGGCAGTAGGCAAAGTATATAGCCCTCGACTTACCCGTACCAAGGCTCCAGCATCTACCAGACGGCGAAGTTGTTGGGGATGTATTCCTCTGGCTTGGAGATCGCTGTTTCGAGCGATGCCGATTTCACCCACTAGGGTGAGGATCGGATCTGATGTGGCCGTAAACAAAGTGCTTTGGTTTATTTATAACTAACAGTATTTTATCACAAAAATCCTCTGCGAGCCTCGATCTTTAGGTTCAATCGACAAAATCGGGGCTAGGAAATAGTCTAGCCCTTGGGGATTTGCTCTAGTTACCGTCAGAGTTAGTGGTGCTAGCGAGATTGTTGATGGTATCCGATCGAAGAACAGATTTTTCTGCCAAAGCGAGGGTGTAACATGCAAAGAAAACCTCCGCACATTCTGCCTGCATTTAAAAAAGGATCGAAGGGAGAAACGCCCCTTGAGGCTGTTTGTAAATACCAAGGCTCATTAAGGTCATGGGTTGAACGACGCGGAACCCCTGCTCTAAACACCAGCGGAAGAGATCGCTATTGCGGGTTGGGAGTAAAAATCCCGAACCTTCCAAGGTTGCAGCAGCAATTAAAGCCTTGAGATCCTCATTGCGTTCGCCCACGGCATGGCCGAAAAAGCCGCCCGTGGTGGCATAGCCTGTAATCCGACCATCGCGTTCGACAACGGTAGCAGTTCCCCGTTGAATCGCTAGATCGCATTCTTGACTCCGAGCGAAGCCATGTACTTGTTGGCAGAGGCGATTGCACTCAGCTAAATCTGCCTCGGTAGCCAGACGAACGGCATAACCGGGAATCGCGATCGCTAAGGGCGTACCTTGCAGATGTGCCAACGGTTCTTGCACGTCAAATCCCAGCTTGGTATAGAGCGACAGCGATCGGTTATGAAACGCCGCCTGTACTAACCGCACGCCTGCAAAGCCCTGTTGTTGGGCGCGATCGAGTATTGTTGCCATCAAGCGTTTGCCGAGGTTGGCGTTTTGGAAGTGAGGCGCGACGGTAATCGGCCCCACCCCCGCGATCGCCGACTCTTCCCACAGAAAGTTGCTGCCCACAATTTGTCCGTCGGCTTCGGCTACCACAGAGTAAATTTTCGGATGGGCAAACAACATCGCCATCATTTGCTCTGTCATTTCTGGGTGCGAAAAATCGGGCACAAATCCATGCCGCTCGGAAATTTGGGTGAAGGCTTCATAGCAGATTTGACTGCAAGCTTGGGCATCCGCAGCAGTCCCAGTCCGAATTTGTAATAAGTTTTTAGGTGCTGTAACAGTCATAAATGCAATCCTTTTAATTAAAAGCGTACCTGTTGGCTCTTGGGTCATTTATAGGCGATCGCGAATGGATCTAGACCGCCGCTTGTGTTGAGGCTATAGTCGAACGTGCCGCGATTGCTGAGTAAATCCGATTGCTGGAACGCGCCACGAGAGCGGGTATCGGTCGAGCCATAATAATCGATAACATCAGATGCGATCGACATTTGCGTGCGATCTTGTGGATACGTTGATGTCGAGCCACCAAAATTGATGATGTCATCGAGAGTATCGGCATTCGGTTGGCAATCGTGAAAGTTCTTTTTGTGAAAGTGCTCTCGATCGCGATGTTTTGGCTGACGATCGAAACTCAGCCGTAGTACCTCGCCTTGACCTGCAACATTACTGTTATTAGAGATATAAATATCGCCATTAGCACCAAATTCTAAACCATTGGGATTGATTAGTTTATCCGTCACAGTGGTGCGAGTTTTACCATCTGGAGCTAGGTAAATCAGGGCACCTGCATCGCCAGGATTGAGGAGTCCATTGGAATCGTATTCGAGAACATATAGACCGCCTTTTCGATCGAATGCCAGATCGACAATACTGGTAAAACATGTGGCATAGAGTTCTGATTGCCCGTTGGTACCGACGCGATACACTCCTGCCGATCCTACTTCAAACGGAAACCCGGTCAATTGCCCCACATATAACGCACCATCAGGCCCAGCGGCTACTGATGTCGGCACGAATTGCTGGGGTATCGGTTGACCTCCGAACGGATTGGTAGCAGTGCGAATTGGGAATACCGCCTCGACCTTTGGTTCGCCCCCAAAGGCGCGTTGAGAGAGCAGAGTGTTACCGCCTGCATCGACGACGTATGCAGTGTTTTTTTGAATGAGCAAGTCAAATAGGTTGGTGTCTGGCTGTTGCCCATCGGGATTATTTGCTAGTTCGTAGGCTCCAAAATCTTGCAATCGCGTCCAAGATGCACCACCGTCAAACTTATCGATCCCAATTAACTGGCTAAAATCGGGAACTTTGAGCACGTTGTCTCGATTGGCGGGATTGCTGCCCAAACCGACGATCGCATAGGCGTTGCCAGCCGCATCGAATTCAATGTCACTCACCCCTGCGGCATTGCTGCCATCGGGTAATGCCAGCGATGGCAGTCCAGTCACGACTCGGTTGGCAACACCATTTTTAATACGGGTAATCGCCCCCGTCGCTCCATAGAACAACAGCGCACCTGGAATAGCAGGATCGGGAATGCTGGCACCCGTGCCCCCTCGTCCGGCTTCTGTAACATATAGCCCGCCATCGGGGCCAAAACTGAGTTTGCGGGGACTGTCCAGTCCGCTGACTAGCACCTCAATTTGCGGCTGTTGGGAGCGTTGACGATCGGCATCCGAGCGTTTAGAATTATCGTGCCATGACTTTTTCAACATGATTTAATTCTCCATTTTAAATCTATTGCATTTGAGTTTTGGATCGAATGTTTTTGCTGCATTCACATTAAAATCACTCTGCTCTGTCAATACATTTGTCGCGCTAGCTACAAGGTAGCAATTCAAACTATGGGATAGCTCTAGCAATTTGCAAGTCTTAACGGTCGCCTACTGCGTTGGCCTTGGTAAAGATTCTCCACAAGCAGCTCCAAGTTCTCAGATGAGCCGATCGAGGATGTTCGATCGAGAGAAAGAGACACAGACTCCGCATATCGATCGCTAAATACGTACTGATTTGAATCAAACCAATTAAGTTGTGAGAATAATGTTAGACCGATATCTTTAATTCCGATCGAGCGGTTTATTCTTACTAGCAATTCGCCGTTTTTTAAGTATAGTGACAACACCGATCGATACTAGACCTAATGAGATGAAATTGCTAGGTTCTGGAACGGCAGTTACTGCGGGAGTGTTACTTTGAACCCCTTGAACGCCAAACGTAAAACCATTCCAGTATTCACTAGTCAAGCTGCGCCAAGAGATTGTATCGTAAGCTCCTCTGAATTGAATCGTCCCGTGAGGTTCGCCCGTGCCGACTAATTGATATTCAGTAATACCGTTGTTAGTGACAACTTGTTTGGCAGAAGTACCGCAGCCCCAATAACCACAATTCCGATTAGTACCATCGCTGAAACTGAGAATATCGAAGTCTCGATCGAAAGCATAACCGTTGGCATTAAGGCTTACATAAGAGAAAACCGGATTGAGAATTGTCTTAGAAAAACTCAGTGTTTGATTGCCTGCGTATTGCAAAGCAATAATATCGGTTCCGGTCGGAATATTATCTACTTGAGTTTAGACTAATCGAAATAGTGCAGCAGAAAACTTCAGACATCTTTAATGCTGTCTGAATAAGAACGCTGAGAGAGAGAGAGACTGAGTGTTTATGCAGTTTGCTGTTGCTTTTTAGGCGGAGAATAAGTTTTTTTAGCAACAGGATAACGAGTTCGGGGAGTACATTTAAACCCAATAATTCGACCATTCGACTTTCCACGCTGTTTAGGCGCAGCAGCAGGAGTGCCAATCTGTATCAAAAGTGAAAACATAGATTGAGCAACACGTCCAGGCGATAGAGCGATAGTAGCAGATTGCCAAGGCAAGCGCTGTTGTGTAACTAAATCTCTTGCTAACCAGAGTTGCCAAGTCATCACTGTTTACGAGGCCGACCATGACCACTATAGGCTGGCGGAATTCCCCATAAACAAGTATTCGACCGAATTCGCATTAGACAATCAGCCTCAAGCTTGGCAGTGGCTAGCACCCATTTAGCATTCCCATATTCTCGGTCTAGTAGCACCAACACTTTTTGAGAGCAATGCTTGAGGACTTGTTTGAGTTGCCAAGCTGCTTTGCTGATTGGCGATTCCCAACTTGTGATTCTTTCATGCCTCAGTGGTAATGCCCAACTACTCTTCGTTTCGGGTGACCCGAGCCGATGTTCCTCTGGCAACCAGGCAATTGTGCTATATCCTTGTCCGATAGCTACTCCGTTTTGGGTTTTTCCCTGATGTTCGTAGGTTCGGTCTTTTAATGTTTTGGCATCAGGTCTTGGCCAGGGTGTATGGTCGATGCCAAACACTATATATTTCTGAATTGGGATCTGCTTCATACATAACTGCATTAGTTGATTTCGTTGTGGCCGACAATCTTCTATTGCTTCGTATGTACTTGGATACTGGCGGCGAAACATCGGACTTAGTGACAATTCAGCTAGTGATGTAGCTTGTCTGGTTGTCATCACTGCATCCATTAGCTCGAATGTTGCATCTTTTGCTTTGGTTAATAGTTGATGTATTTGTTGACGAAATGTCTGTAATGCTTCACAGTTCATGTTGGGGAAGTTAATGAGCTTTCTTTCACCCTTATTTTCTTCCCTCCGGTAGCCAAGGTCTATCTTTTGCTACCGTTCTCTTTCTGGTTAGTCTAAACTCCAGGGGTAAAGATCTATGCAGTAACTTAGAGAATGTAGATTGAGAGATCGGCAGCATTTTTGCTAAATAGAACGATAAAAAATGCACTAACTACCAGAGTTAGTGCATTAAACACAATCGATATTTCGATCGCGAAAATAATTGCAGTTTCTAGAATTCCATTTCTGCTGCTTGAACGCGCTCGACTTGTTTTTTCTTGAGAACTAACAAGACTTGAGAGAGCATAATCATAAAGACAAATGCCATCAAACCGAGAATGCGATCGGGATTTTGGAGGACGATTTCGATATCTTTTTGACCGAAACCACCAACGTTAGGATTGTTGGTAATTGCTTGTCCGGCAGTTACAACAGCACCTTCAGCAATTAGCAATTCTGGGCCAGCGGGGACTTTATCGACAACCGCATCGCCAGTTGCAGGTTGAATAGTAACTTGAGAGCTACCATCTTCTTGTTTGGCAATTGAAGTGACATTACCAGCAACAGAAGCATTGAACACACCGTTATTGCTCTTTTCACCTGTGGGGTAAACCTGTCCGCGACCGCGATTGGCACCGACATGAATTTGGGATTTACCGAAGTAAATGCCTTTATCTGTTTTCGGGTTGGGAGCGAGTACGGGGAAGATGATTTCTTGATATTTATCGCCCGGTAATGGCCCGATAATGACGATATTATCTTTACCTTCGCCGTAGGATTGGAAATATAACCCTTGAGTTTTTTCCTTCAGCTCTGGCGAAAGGCGATCTTCAGGTGCAATTTTGAAACCATCTGGCAACATCAGCACGGCACCAACATTTAATGGCCCTTTAACGCCATTTGCAGTGACTTGTTGGGCATTGAGATCGTAAGGAATTTTGACGACAGCTTCAAAAACCGTGTCTGGTTTAACAGACTGAGGCACTTCGATTTCTGTAGGCTTAGCAGCGAGGTGACAGTTCGCACAGACAATTCTACCCGTCGGTTCGCGAGGAGTTGCTGGGTAGGTTTGTTGTGCCCAGAACGGGTAGGCTGCGGCGGATTGGGGGACGGCAATGTCGTTAGCGAAGAAGATGCCGACACTAGCCAATAAGACGACGAGGGTTTTGGTCAACACTCGCTGGCTGCGTTGCCACAAGGGTAAAGTTAATTTCATAGATTCACAGATGACAGACGAAGAAAATTAAATAATATACAGATTCGTGTGGTGAAAATAGACAGATAGTGTCGGTGCGATCTCCGTCCCTAGCCGCTATTGGCTAATTTATGCCCACCAAGCGGGTTCGTCTGTGCGGAAATCGGTTTCAGTCCAAGGCGTGAGCGAGATGGTGTCGTTTTCGGTCACCGCTGCATGAGCCAATGGTAGGGAAAGTGGTGCGGGGCCGCGCACTTTTTTGCCTGTCTCGTCATACTGAGAACCGTGACAAGGACACATGAATTTGTTTTCAGCCTTGTTCCAAGGCACGACACAGCCAAGGTGAGTACAAATTGCATTGATGCCGTAATCGACAATGGTGCCATCGGCTACGACGATGTAAGTAGGATCGCCCTTTAAGCCTTGAGTTAATTCGCGATCTCCTTTAGCCTTACCTGCGATAAAGGCACTAACTTTGACGTCGTTACCTTTAGCATCTTTGGCAGTCGAACCGCCACCAGCTCCGCCGCTAGCAGGTGGGACGAAGTACGCTACAAATGGATAGGCGGCACCCAGCACCATTCCGGTAATCGTGCCGAAGGTGAGCAGGTTCATGAATTGGCGACGACCGAGATCTGGTACATCTGCCGAATTAGCAATTTGTGTCATAAGCTAAACGAATTTTATCTAATAATATCTGTGCGCGACACCTAAATTGTCGCCCGGTCGGAGAGCTGTAGAGTTATATAAAAGCTTAGACCATTTGACATTATGACATTTTTCGCTGCCGATCGGTAGATTATGGGGATCGGGGATTGAGGATTGGGGATTGGGGATTCAAAGTCTTCCCTGCTCCCAGTCTCCCTCTTTCCCAATCTCCCCGTCTCCCCGTCTCCCCACTAAAAAATTGCGGGTTTAAAATCTTTGCATCTGGTACCATCGCATTTGGGCGTAACTAGGCTGTTGATGGCTTGCGATCGATCGCTTCCTGTCAAGCTCACTTCGCCAGTAATACCAGGGATTGTAAAAGTCGAACTGCTAATAATTTTTTGAAGTTCGCGGCGAGCATCGATAATATTGAGATCGATCAGTACGCGATCTAATGCTTGGATGACAACTTGATTAGCATCATAGTTCATTGCAATGCGATGATCTAAGTTAGCCTTGTCGCCCCAAAAAGCAGGCAAGACGATCGTATTATTTTGATAGAAAGATGGATGCCAAGTTAAACTGACAACTAATTTCTCAAGTTGCTTTTTGCCAAACCGACTAAATAATGTCTGGTCTTTGACAACTTCATTACCAATTATAGGTAACTCGCCATTATTTGCTTCGATAATTGATAATAACCGCGTCCGCTCTGGTGCATCGCTAGTATAAGCATCGGGGATTAATACGATCGCTTGTGCGCCCGATCTTTTAACCGCTTTAACAATATCGATCGCATCACCATTCGGCGCAAAATCAAACTCAGCAACAATATCGATCCCTTGACTATTAGCTTTTAAAGCTGCGGTCATCGAATCACTAAATGTTTTACCTGTAGTGCGAAATAAAGCAATTTTATTGTATTTATGAGCTTTGAGATAATTTGCGATTTCTTTGCCAGAGACTTTATTATTGGAGCAAACGCGGAAGAAGAAGTTATTTGCACCAGTACTAGTCAAATTTGTTGAAGTACTAGTACCTGAAACTAACACAGTACTTTGTAGATTATAGATATCTTTTGCTACTAAAGTCACTTCAGAGGCATAGCTACCAATGCCAGCAAATATCTCTCTTTTGAGTAGATTCTGGACTAAGCTATCGACAGAATGTTTGTCGTTTTTATCATCAGCAATAACAACTTGGAGTTTCCATGAGTGGCTGGGATTAGCATTCCATTGTTGCTGGGCAAAAGCGATCGACTTTAACATCCCCGTGGGAATATCTAATGGTGTAGATTGAGATGCGGGGATCGTTACGGCAATAGTTCTAATTGCTACATTTTGATTTGCTAGTTTCGCATTTTCTAGCATGATCGAGGTTTCTGGATCTTTTTTGGCATCCCAAGCTTTAGTTAGAAACTGAATTGCTTGAGGGTAATCACGTTTAGCAATAGCATTAGCTCCTAGCTGTTTGTATCTTTGAGTACTGATATTAGGTTCTTTTAATAAAATCTCTTCACCGCAGCTAATTCCATCACCTTGAATAGAATTACATGCTGCTTCTAACTTAGGAGATTGAGATCTCCAATACCATACAGCAGCCACTGCTAGCCCCAGAAAGACGATCGCTGGTATTTTCATTTGCTTCCCTATAAACTTAATAGTTATTAGGGGATGAAGTACTAGATTATGCAATCTTTTTTGCCAAGGAGATCGACTGGGAGTTGGAAATTTTAATGGTGGAGCATATGGTGAAGTGAATAAAATCGGTAAAATTGATGTACCGGGGCAATCTAGATCGTAATTAATTAACTCTCCTCTAGTCTCAGTCATGGCAATTTCTAAACTTTGCGATCGCACGATCCAGTAGTGCAATAATCGCTCGAAAAATAATCTCAATACGCGATAATGAACTGGCACTCTAAACGCAATTACATTCGGCACGCCAATATTGCTAGCTGCTAAGGCTCTGGCTGCCCCAATACTCGAACAACCTGCGAGAATGACTAATTTTAGACCATTTTTGACACTATTTTTGAAAGATTGAGTATATTGTTTGATGGCAATACTATCTAGCTCATTAATACCGATTTTACCATCCAGCCCAGTATCGTTCATTTGGCTATGCCCGACCATGATAATTATATCAAAATGGCCGTCGCTGATTGCTTCTAAAACTTGCGATGGTGATGGTTGATATAGCGGTGTAACGATCGCAGGCGATCGAAAGTAGCGTTCGATCTCTTGGATCTGAATTGGAGCTTCAATCCCTTGTTGATTGCCCAGCACTACTAAAATTTTGGGAATCTTTTGCCAAGTTAATTTGCGAGTTAATTCTTGATGTGCAAACACTACGCTCACAGATCGATCTTCGCTTGCCAAGATATTAGTGATAAATGATGTCTGCTCGATCGATAAAGCTTGGAGATCGTAGTTATCCGTTAAGATAACTAATCTAATCGGTTCGCTCGGTGGAATTCGATTGAGACTGCGCAATAATCCTTCGCGAATCTTCATCCAGGAGCTTTGCTCTAATGTGCGATCTAGTGAGTCGCGGAGCTGTTCGATGTCTGCTTTTAAGGTATCGCGATCGTTGGCAACATTCTGCACCATCGTTTTTGGTAGTTGAATACCACCAAAGTATCGATCTTGACTGGTTGCTGTTTTAAATCTGGCGGTAATTTGCTGATTGAGGGCGATTAAAGGCTCGACATTTAATGTCCCTTCAGCCACGGGATGTTCGCGACTGATTATCGCCCCAGCATCGTCAATTTTGGCAACAGTGAGCTTTGCTGATAGTGGAGCTAGATTAGTACTGGAGGTTAGGTCTATTATCCGAATGTGGCTCACGATCGACCTCTAATTTAACAAAATGAGCATAAGTCAGCACACCCCTCTAATCTACCGCAAAGCTCGATCTCAACTATATTGTTAATAGCAGGTTGTAACAAAAAATAATTGAGATCTCACAGCTACCTTCCTTAAATGGCAAAAGCCTCGACGATCGTATCCTCATCCATTGACACCTGAATATTAAACCGATCGCCACCGCTGGCAGTAAAATATAGTTGAATATAATTATCCATCACCATCGATCTACTTTCAACTTCACAGATACAGTCGCCATCTTCGGCAAAGAGATTGAGGCGGACATTGGGCGGTAGATGTGACTCGGTACCGATCGGGTAGACGCGATTTAAAATCGCATAAGTCCCATCGATTAAGGGAATTGCTGCTACCATCAATCCTAATTTATGCCCTTGCATTACCAAGCCGAGATCTTTAATCCGACGGTGCCAATTACGCTCGTTTTCTGGTGAGATCGTCCATAAATATTCAGCAGCTTGCCAGCGTAAATATTCATCAGTTGTATGCTGCATCAAGTAGATTAATAACAGCATTGGCGAATCGATATCGGCAGGTAAGTCTACTTTTTTAGTAGTGTTTTGGCTGTTATATAAATTACGAACTGCGCGATGAATTTCCAGATCGTTGCCGAGGGAAATACCTTTAACTGCTGGCGCAGCCATATAACCGCCCAAATAACTGGGTTTAGGCTGGGATTTATCGAAAACTTCTGACATTTTTACCCAGCCGCGATCGACAATATTGTTAGCCAGCTCGGTGACTTCCTGGAACCATTTAGATATTTGAATAACTCCTGGTTTTGGGTGCGCGTACATGGTTAAATATTCAGGAGAATCGATAATTGCGCCCCACTTTTCAAAAGGTAATATCAGTCGCGGCGAACAACTCGAACGATCTTGGTGGAGTCGATCGATTAATGTTGCGGCTTCTGAATGTGATATTTGCAGCTCGTGAGGTATTTTACCTCGCTCTGGCGGCACGATTTTATTAGCAACTAAATCGCAAGTAGTCCACAAGGAATCTAAATCTGCAATTAAATCTACGCCTTCAATTTCATAACTACGGACATGGCGATCGAGATGAGATCTTTGTTGCAAAGATTGATGCGAAATAAAGCCCCATAAGTGCAAGCAATTAGACTCTAAATCGATCCGAACTGGTACGTAATAATCGGCCATCCACCGGGATAAATCGACCCATTCTTGTTGTACTTCAAACCCAGCTAAATCTAGATCCAGACTGGGAATAAAGGCTACTTTAACGCCCGAAACTAACAGCACAAAGCCATTGACGATCTTACTAACAAACGATCGTTCTAATTCTGCACTCGGAAAGATCGGCTCGACATCTAAATCTAGCGATTCAGTTAGATATTTAGCGATCGCGCCAATACAAACTCGATCGAGCTTCACCCAGTCTGGCGATTCTCCTAAATTACTCAGATCGACATCGATCCAGACATGCTCTGGATATATTGTTGTCAATAATTGAGTCTGTTGCTGAAAAATACTCATAAAATTTAACCTAAATTTAGACCGCTAACTACTTGGGCGAGGTAAAGCTTATTTATGTAATCCCGACGGGCTGAACTTGACGAAAATATTTATCTAATAAATGTTTGACAGCAACGATAGCTTGACTATTTTTCTGCGCTCTACCGTCAGTAGGATGGGGAATTTGGGTGTGAATAAAATCTAGCAATTCTAAATAAATTTCTCCTAATTTCCGAGATACCTTTGATTGGTCTTTGGCTATTATCTTAGCTATCTTGCCTTGCTTGAGATTTTGCTGGTGTCTCAGAGTCACAATCTGCTGAGATTCGGCAGGTAAATCGCTAATGAATCGCTCGATCGCCTTAAATATCTCAATGAAATTTGCATTTACCGTATCAATTTCTAATTCGGGTGTGTCCACCCGATACTCAATCGCTATAAACGCATTTGGATCGTCATATCGCTCGATTGTCGGATTAGCATCGGTACGAATTAAATTACCAACTCGATCGAGCCGCGTGCGTAATTCTTCAATTGAGATATCAATACCTAACGAGCGAGCTTCTGCTAAAATATCTTGCCAATTTTCTAAAGTTAACCGATCGACCCGAATGCGCGATCGACCGAGATAATTTTTAAAGATTTTACACATCGATAGCTCTGCATTGAGGCGATCGGTAGTAATATTACCCATCAAAGCCGCACGCGTTTTGCTTCCACTCGATCGCGATACCACTCCCAGATTAGATAACCCAAAATATGGATCGCCATTGGCTCTTAGATACGCAAAAGAATTATATCTCACTGCATTGTAAGTCCAGGCTTGCAATCCTACTAATAAGTCGGGATGATATTCTGGTTTGAAACTAGTCAAGAGTTGTCGAATACTCAAACTTGGCGTTACTAATCGCTCGAATAACTCTTCATTCTGTTTGACTGTGGGCACTTTTTGCCAGGTATGCAGTGCAGCTTTGACTGTCATGGCTCTAATGAAGTTAAACCAACAATTATTCCGCACCAGATTTTGCTGTGCCAGGGCGATGCGATATAAGTTAGTTACTACTACTGTTGTTAATTGTCGATCGGCAATTAATAATCGATCGATATAAGTATTTACCTGTTCTAGATTGGCAAGGGAGATTCCTGAAAGCTGAAAATTCCCAGCTCGACTGATGGCGGGGATGGCATCTGAGTCGCATTGCCATGAGATTCGGATATAACCAGATGAGTCTAGTTCCCATCTAGGTACGCTGTAAAATATGCTCAAAGGGTTGAGAGGCATAGATTTGAAGGAGTAACATACCAGCAATAACTAGTGATTGGGATGAGTTTGGTGTTTTATGCAGAGGCTTGAGGTTAGTGAATAGAAAGTTTGAACGTAAGCATCCATATCTAGTTCTCCCCCTTCTCCTCGTAGCCCAAGTGCGATCGCTTCTGGTGCTAGGAGAACCCGGATCTGGGGGAGGCTTCCCCCAGACCCCCCGTTGAGGGGCGGGACGCCGCCCCTCAAACTCCCCTGCGTATGTAGGTTGTTGATGCTAAGTATGATATGGGGTCGGTTCGGACTTTGTGGTTACGGGGTAGGGTGTTACTGGTGATAAGTTTGGTGGGTTGGGCACGAAACCCTCCCCTACACATAGCTTATTGTTTTGAGTGTTCCTCTCCCCGTCTCCTGTCTTTGAGTCCCCCCATCTTCCCCTGCGTGAGTTTCCCACTCATCCACTCATCCACTCATCCACTCATCCACCCATCCACCCTCCCCCTTCTAAGCCTTCCCCAACAGTTCCATCGCGTATCGATCGCTATTAATTTGTGCTAAATCGAGAGCGGTTAAGCCGCCTTGGTTGCGATGGCTGGGGTTGGCTCCGGCGGCGAGTAATAGTTTTACGATGTCATGATGGCGGCGATGGGTTGCCCACATGAGGGCTGTTGCGCCAGTATCGTCTTGAGAATCGATCTGTGCGCCAGCATCTACGAGCGATCGGGCTAAATTAAGATTGCCCTTAATTGCGGCGATCGTCAGGGGGGTTTGTCTGTCTTTGAAGGTTTGGTTGGGAGAGACGCCAGCGGCTAAAAGTAGTTGGGCTATTTCTACATATAAATTGACGATCGCCAGTCCAAAGGCAGTAACTCCCTGTTGGTGAGCATTCAAATCTGTCCCCGACTTCAGGATTGCCGCAACGACGTCTATGTGCTCGTGTAAGGCGGCTAAAACTAGTGGCGTATCCCCCAGGTTGGTGATGAGATCGGTCTTTGCACCACGGTCTAGTAACAGCCTGACAAGATCGAGATCGCCTTCGATCGCGGCTAAATGTAGGGCAGTTTCTAGCTCTTGAGATTGCAGATCGGGATTGGCTCCAGCAGCTAACAGAGCGGCGACAATTTCGGTTTGTTTGCTAGATGTAGCGGCAATTAGCGGCGTCCACCCCTCATGATTCTGGAAGTCGATCGTGGCACCAGCGGCAATTAGCGGTTGAATTAAGCTGGTATAGCCCTGCTCGGCAGCAATAATTAACAAACTATCGCCTTCATTATCCACTGCTTGAGCATCGGCTCCCGCCGCTAGCAGCATCTGAAGAATCGTTACATCTGCTGGCGCAGACATCAGCAGGAGCGGAGTCTTACCATCGCTGCGGCGATAGTGGAGATCGGCACCAGCGTCGATGAGTTGGCGGACTACGGCAGCATGGTTGCGATCGATCGCCATATTTAGAGCATTATCGCCATCGGCATCGACGCAGACGACATTGGCTCCAGCCGCTAGAAGTAAGCTCACAATTTCCACGGCACCGACGGATGCTGCTGCCATTAGCGCGGTACTACCATCTTCATTGACAGCATCGACATTGGCTCCCCATGCCAATAATCGATCGACAACTGCCACTCGATTGGCGGCGGCGGCAAACATTAGTGCGGTAGTCCCAAATTGGTGGCGATGGAGATTTAGATCCGCACCAGCAGCCAGTAGTAAATCGACGATTTCGGTAGCTCCGCTTTGGGCGGCAAACATCAGCGCGGTAGTACCTTCGGCATCAGTCGTATCAACCTGGGCACCACGCTCTAACGCTGTAGTAATTTGACGCGCGTTGCCAAGCTTGGCAGATTGAATCAGCAGGAGATTAGATCGATCGAACATAATAAATTTTGGGAAGCTAACTGTCTGTGGATCTGGCGGTACCCGCCGCTAGTATTTTGGGGCGAACTGCTATTGCCAAATTTAGCAGCGATCGACCAATGGTAGGCGATTCTCTTGTCAGAGAGGCTTATTGTGTCTCAGAGTCGTCGAAGTACACCAATGCCAACACCCACAAATTTTATGCTAACTTTTATAGATATTCTTAAAACTTTTGCGACAATTTTTCCGATCCTATGGACTCTATTCCTGCTAATATCAAACCCTATCTCAATTTTATCCATCCAGCGTTAATGTGGATTTTATTGGCAACTACCCTGTATGCAATGTATCTGGGCTTCCAAATTCGGAAAACACGTAGCGCAACAGGTGAGGAAAAAAAACAACTCATTCAGGGCAAATATAATCTCCGTCATTACCAAATCGGCTCGATCGTCTTGGCTGTAATGGTACTGGGGACGCTGGGTGGGATGGCCGCTACTTATATCAACAATGGTAAATTATTTGTCGGCCCCCATTTGATCGCTGGCTTGGGCATGACTGGCGCGATCGCGGTTTCGGCTTCGCTGTCTCCGTATATGCAAAAAGGGGCGGAATGGGCTAGATACAGTCATATCGGCATCAATTTAGTCCTCGTGGGACTGTTTGGCTGGCAAGCGGTTTCTGGAGTCGAAATTCTTCTCCGGATTATCAGTAAAATGTAAGGCTCGATCTGTACCGATC
>NZ_PVWO01000475.1 GCF_003003845.1 Chamaesiphon polymorphus CCALA 037
CCTTGGCTCTGAGTAGCTGAATTAGTAGCTGTAACTGCTTTCCAACCTGGATTTTAGCCTTTATTCCGCAACCCCTAATTAAAGCCAGCAATACTCACTCGACTTTGCTCGCCACATCCACCGTTTAAACTCCAGCACACTCGATTATTCGATCGGCGGCGATAGTTGGCGATCGATCGGCTACGGCTCTGTTTGGAGACGCGAAGCTGAATGGTTATGGTGCCATGTTTCCCAAGACAGTTTATGCCAATTGGACTGTGACGATCGAGTCGATGTTGAGCTTAATTGGCATCGCGATGTTAACTGGGTTAGCCTTCGCGCGATTTTCCAACCCCACCGCGCGCGTGGCATTTAGCGATGTTGCCACGATCTCGCCACATGAATCGGTGCCCACTTTAAGTTTTCGGATGGCAAATCAGCGCAGCAATCAAATTCTAGAAGCACAACTCAAAGTGTTTTTACTGCGGGATGAGATGCCCTTAAACCTGACTGTCGAGCTATGGGAAAGCTCAAAATTCTCCAGTCGATCGGCGGCATAACGATCGAATAGCTTGCTGACGGTAATAGATTTAAGTGCAGCCGCTTTCTTGGCTTTGCGAGTGCAGTACTTGGCTAAAGTGGTATCGAAGTTGTTCGAGCGAATATCTGACTCGATACGTTTGAGTAGTGACTCAGCCAGCGGATAACAGATCGGGTTATTGCGATCCTTCAGACTGATGCGATCCGCTTTGCAGTCTACTTTCCAGCGAATGATGATGGACTTTCCCCTTGGTTCGATGTACATAAAAAAGTTGGGTGACATACCAGCCAAACCCACCAAAACAGCACCCTATTTTCAGGTACATATACGCAAAAATTCGGCTCTTAGGATGTGTTTGAGTCCTAAAAGCCTTACTCTGTGCTTACCTTTCAACCAGTGGACGTACGCCGACTCGAACGGCGGACCTCATCGATGTCAACGATGCAAGTCATTTTTTGGAAGTCTGACACAGAGAAGGTTTTAGCTTGTCTCATCTGTGATGTGGGGCGAAACGTGGGGCAGTACCCCATTTTCAGCCTTCACCAGTACACTTTTAAAACGCTATGGGACGATGGGTATATAAGTAAAAAATTTGTGTGTTTACATTTTAATGCTGGTTGAGCTGTTATGGCAGTTATGGGTGCAAATTGTTATTTTTCCGCTATTTGGGATCGTTCTCCTACAGGCGATCGATATATGCGTCGATGTCTTTGCGCTTAATCGGAACCATAAAGATAAATCCAATTATCTTTATCGAGTTCGATGGTACTCATAAGCTCTCTCCTAAATTATTGCTAATCCGATAAATTAACTCGATTGCCTACCTGGAGACAGACGACCTAGTTCTTCAGGATCGGTGTTAATCTTACCTGTTGTTGAGGATCGCTCGCTGGCGAGTTTTATCAATCGATCGCGACTAGCTACAACTAGGTCGATGGTAAATTTAAGGCGCATATCGCTCGTCCAACCTTCAGGTAATCGATCGAAAGTTGCTTCAATTGAGTCGCGCTCGATTCTCTTAATGCGATCGATCCAAAATCTTGCTGCTTCAGGTCTCAGTTCTAGTAAGCGATCGGTCAAACCATTCATGGTTAAAGTACCACCAATTTCACTTTGAATCGACGAGCGGCAATCGCCAGAGAAATCGGTCAGATCGATCGGTAATTTATCTTCGGGCATCCTCACCCCTAAGCTCAAACCGTGGTCGTAAGTAGGCAATAACTCTTTTCTACCATCGAGAAACTGCTGGATTCCCCAGTTTTTGGAGTGGCGATCTATGTTGCCGATCCAACTATCAAAGATAAGATACCCAGTAACTAGGTCGCTGGCTGTAGCGATTGGTTTTGGTGCATTCCAATTATTCGGTCGGATGACATTTTCTGCCGCAATCGTCGATAAGATTGTATCGACTGTGTACGGGTAATTTATACCGTATCTGTCTTCGAGTAAACTTTCACCCGCGCGTTCGATTGCTCCAGTTGCTAGAAAGTTAGGACTAGCAAGCATTTTTAGGCCGTCCGCTCGCTCTACCAGTTCGCAACCAGCCACGGGCAAACCGATGCGTTCGGCTAGGGTTGCCGTGACTTTTTCGACCCATGCGCCTCTGAGATCGGCTTTGACTAGGGATCTACCCAGGCTGGGCAGATCCTGCCAATATTTAGCGATCGCGCCTTCAGGATGAATTTCAAAATCTCGATCGCTAGGTACTGGAATCTGAACGACAGGAAATTTAGACACTCATCGCTACCTCTTGACTTGCCAGAGCAAAGCTGGGTGTCTCGTACAAGTTGGTTGAGGTATCGAATGAGATGATAATTTGTCCACCGCCAGAGCAATCTTTCTCGCCAATGTTGACGAGGTTGATGTTAGAAATTGTATTTTCCAATCGGCTAAAGTGCGGTGAGAATTCTCCCAATCTTCGCTCTTGTGCAGTGACGATCGGTGCTTCTGGAGGATTGGCAATTGCTTTAAATTGCGTGGATGAATTTAGGTTATTAGCGACTTCATTATCTACTTTCCACAATCCAAATTCATAAGTATACTGACCATCTTCATCTGGTTCGACGATCGGGCAGACAGTGAAAGGATCGCCGGAAAATTGCCCGCCAGTTCGACCGATGTACTCAAATAGATCGACGATCGGATATTGTAGATTGAGGGTTCTGGCATTACGCTCGTAGTCGGGTCTGATTAGAGGAGTTCTCTTCCTGAGCGTATAGGGTAAATCTGACAATTTACGGGCGGGTGCGAGTACTTCTTTCAAACCTGGATATCTAGCGATCGTTGGTGCTAATAGTTGGGTTGGTTCGGTTTTGTACCCGTCATTGGTGCGGACGGTGCGATACAGCGGTTCCCAGACTTTCTCGTCGGGTGGAATCCAACCTAAATAAACGCCAATTACTGGTTTCATCGCTTCTTCGGTGCTGGGTAAGGCTAACATCTTCATCTTAACAAGATCGAGCAGATCCTCAAGATCGCGGGGTCTATGTCTTTTAGCAAATATTAGTATTTTTGTTCTCCAATAAGTTGGAAATCTAATTTCTGGCGATCGAGATGAATACGTTTGCCATCTATAAGGCGAAAGCCCAGTTCTCCAAATTATTATCCCGCGTGGAACTGGAGGATCTGAAGCTATGGGGCTTGCCATCGTGCGAAAACTTAATGAGTAGGCTATTGCCGCGCTTTTCAATAGACAAAAATAGTCTTAAAAGCTTGTATCGAAGCTCGTGCGGCGGTAGCGGAGCTAAAACAGTGTGGTGAGTTGATTCCTAATCAGGCAATGTTAATTAACACTATCCCCGTACTTGAAGCCCAAGCCAGTTCTGAGATCGAGAATATTGTCACTACAGCCGATCGATTGTTCCAGTTTATCAATTCACCAGATGCTCAAATCGATGCTGCCACTAAAGAAGCATTGCGCTACGGCAATGCCTTATACTCCGGCTTTGAATCACTCAGTACCCGTCCGTTAACCAAACAGACAGCGATCGAAGTCTGCTCGACCATCAAGGGAGTAGATATGGAGATTCGGCGGGTTCCTGGTACCACACTGATTGAAGCCAATAGTGGGCGGGTGATTTATACACCACCTTCAGGAGAAACCATCCTGCATGAAAAATTGACTAACTGGGAAAAGTTTATTCATGAGGCGATCGAGTTCGATCCGTTGGTAAGACTAGCCGTGATGCACTACCAGTTTGAAGCAATTCATCCGTTTACAGATGGTAATGGACGGACGGGGCGGATTCTGAATATTCTGTTTTTGGTAGATTTGGGTTTGTTAGAGATTCCGGTGTTGTATCTCAGTCGATATATTATTCAGCACAAGCAAGATTACTATGATTATTTGAATCGGATTGCCACAGAGGGCGATTGGGAAAGTTGGATTCTGTTTATGCTTGATGCCATTCGGGAAACAGCACAGTGGACGACTCAAAAGATTCGGGCAATTCGCCAGTTAATGGAAATTACCACGGAATATGTCAAAGAAACCCGACCCAAAGTTTACGACCGCCTTGGTGGCGCGCTTCGCGTTCGCGATCTGCTCGATCTGATTTTTGTCCAACCTTATTGCCGGATTGCCAATGTAGTTGATGCAAATATCGCTCACCGCCAAACTGCGGCAAATTATCTCAAAGAACTCTGTGAAATTGGGGTGTTGAAAGAAACTAAAGTTGGACGTGAAAAACTATTCATCCATCCCCGTTTTTTGCAATTACTCACAGCAGAAAACCACACTGTAATTTCCTATTAAGAGATAAATTTAATCGATCGAGACAGAACCTTCCACCTTCAAACTGCGGGGGTAAGTTGTTGGAGTTTCCTATTTTCTGAAGTTGAGCTTCGATCGATCGAAATATTTATAATGGAGGTTTGTTATTTTTTAATTCGGCTCTTCATTACTTAGTATGCAAAACTAATAATTGTAATGCCAATTAAGCAGGCATCTATTTCTGAAGTTATCGA
>NZ_PVWO01000476.1 GCF_003003845.1 Chamaesiphon polymorphus CCALA 037
GGGTGGCGCGTAGCGACGGGGTGGGTAGATCTCCGCCGCAGCCCGATCGCTCTGCCCCGTTTAATGCAATGCCAAAGAGGCCGATCGCTCGAAGTCAATTCCTAAGATTTGGGCGATAGTTATCAGTCGATCGAAACTAATCGTATCGTAGTCAGCAGCTTCATAGCGTTGAACTTGTTGCTCTTGAATACCAATTCGTTCGGCGAGCTGTTTTTGGGTCAAACCTTTGGCAATTCTGGCTTTAATTAATGCTATCGGCAGCTCGGCGAGAGATTTAACCTCAATTTCAGCCACCTCTCCATTTTTGAGTCGATCGTATTCATCAATTTCAGTCCGAAGGTCGCGAATAGTTCTTTCTAAACTATTAACTCGCCCTAATATCTGTCGGGGATGCAAGAGAGGATCGTGGCGATCGATCGCTGTCAAAGCTGTTTCTAAATCTTCTAATTTAGCTTTGGTAATCTTATATTGCCGTTCGTTTTTAATCACAACTATTACCTACTATTAGTTAATTAAATCTTGGGGGTTTAGCTCGATAACTCCTCTAGGATTGCCATCGCGGTCGGTTTGTAAAAATCGATCGTAGCCGAATGTAAACTGAAGCTCGCCACCAAAAACTTCCTGCTGTCGCTCCATTTCATCGCTGTCGATAAAGATCGGGTCGATCGTCTCGAAATTCAACCCAAAGTCGTCGAAATAAGCATCGAAATCATTAGGTTGCTCTTTAGCTGTGACGAAGCTACCGCCGATAACAACGTGGGTGCAGCCAGCAATCGCCAGTTTGCGGAGGGCAGCGGCTAAACCCGTCGCAAGTCTGAGTCGGTGAGGATTAGTGCCAAATCGCTCCAAGAACTCTCTCCAGGTGGTGATGTGTTGTCCTGGCGGTAAACAGCCCCGCTCGTTGAATTCTGGGATGGACATTCGTTCGCTACCTTTGCAGATCGATTAACCCGCTAAAAAAAGCGGGTTGACTCTAGTTTAACACGTAGCCTTAGTAACATGGGTTCGATCGCTCGCATGAGCGAACTACAACCGAAATTAATGTCTACTGGCGATCGCCAGCAACTTCAACAGCACTCATGAGTAATATACAGAATCGAGTTGAGTCCGAAAAACCGCATTATCGGACTAATGTTATGTTCGCAGATATTGAGGTCAAATTAAAGCAGCCAGCCGATCGGATCGAAAAGTCGATCGGGATGTGAAGTACCTATAAAGGTAATTATAGGTACCTCAATTTCCTCCCCACCCGACCTCAGCCGCCCCGCATCTGGGGCAGCACTACGCTCTTAATCGCCGTAATCTGATTCCGCACCCGCGCCCAATTTTTGAATACCTGTAACTTCGTCCGGTCTAGCTTTTCCTTGCGATTTAAATAGGTATGAGTATCCCCATCCCCCGCCGCATAGGTAATCGCATAGAGCTTGAACGAGCGCGTCTCGGTTTGAGCGATCGCTTGCTCCGCCTGAAATTCTCGCGCCAGCACATCAAAATCGAGGATTAACTGTTGCACCTTCTCCCGCGTCTTCGCTGCCAGCTCGGTTTTAATCCGTTCCATTTCTGCTACCTTCACCGTCAGATCGGTAATTTGAATCGCCCGACTGCGTTGTGCGTCATTCCCCCCATACAACCCCCGCAGCAGCGGAATCCCGATCGCCCCCAATAACTCGCCCAATACCTCCCCAGGATTGGAAAATAGTTGACCCACCCGTTCGCCAAAGCCCAGCTTGCGACTTTGCCCGTTTTCTACCACCGTCTCCCGTTGCAAGAACACCTGGAGAGCTGGCTCGAAGATGCTCAACTCCAGCGACTGCTGGTTATTAGTCTTCGCCGCTGCAATCTTTTGGTTGACCGTCGCCACCTTCACTTCGAGTTCCTTAATTACCGGACTATTTTGCACCGCCGCCTGCTGGAGTTTGGCGATACAGTTGGGGGTGGTATCCAGACAAACTAAGGGCGAATACATCGCCACCCAAATATCCTCACTCATCCGTACCTTCAGCAACTCATCGATATCCGGCGGCGCAGCCAGCGGATTATTCGGCGTTTCCCTTAGCACCGAGGGTAATGGCAGTGGTGGTGTGGGTGCGATCGTTTTTCCTGACAAATGAGCGGGTGACGGTGAATTTACAACAGGGACTATTTCGGTCTGTTTGCCCGTCACCGCAACTGGTGGTGCAGAACTGGAATTTGTCGGCGGCGATTGTCCAGCCAAAGCCCCAGGAGCCAGCCCAAACACGATCGCCATCCCACACAAGAGCGATCGAACTAAATTCCCCGTCCACTCACAACTCACAACTACCTATCCCACCCATAAAACTCAAAACCTACAAAAAGTAACTCTTAACTCTTAACTCTTAACTCTTAACTCTTAACTCTTAACTCTTAATTCTCCACCTGCCACTGTTGAGATGACAGGCGAGCTGGTTTCGGGGCGGTGGGGGTATAGACCAACGCCACCTCATAGCGCAGTAAGTGACCGTGCTGGGAAACGAGCTTCACGCGCCGGATCGTCCCCTGATGGGGAGTTCGCACTACCCCGATCGTCTCTAGCTGTTTCTGGATTTGGTTGTGCTTGAGCGTCAATTGCGCGAGCTGGTAGTCGCGATCGTGTTGTTGGAGTTGGGTGGTCTGTTGCAGCTTCACCCGCTCCAGTTCCGTCCGCTGCACCCGATCGTCGCGTTCGGCGACCTTAGTTTGGTAGTCAAACTCCGACTGTTTGTGCTTTTCTGCTGCCGTCACCAATCGCGACTTCGCAAGCTGTAAGCCACGCTGGGCTTCAGTTATTTCAAATCGAGCGTCTGCTAACTGGCTCGATCTGCTGGCTTTGGCGATGCCCTCAGCCGCGAGATCCTGTTCTAACTTAGTCTGCGCCTCAATGAGAGTGCGATTTAGCTCGCGTAATTTCGTCAGTTCGTGGTCTTTAACCGCCTCATCGCTCTCCTCCACCGTTTTCAGGGCATCGATCTTCTGCTGCTGTCGGTTAATTTTCTCCTGCGCCTGGACGATCGCGATCCTACTCCCACGCACCTTTTCCGTCTCCGGTAGCGTCGCCTGCGCCGCAGTTTGGGCGAGCGTATATTTGCGTTCTAAATCCTGAAGCTTCGCCGCTGCTGCCGTTATCTGCGCTCGTTCCTCCGTATAAGCCGACTGCGGGGGTGGGGTGGTGAGTGCTTTGGTTCCCGCTGGTGGGAGTGGGTCAACTTGGGGCGCAGCTTTCAGCTTCTCGATCGCTAACTTAGTTTCCTGAAGTTGCGCCGAGAGCGTCGAGCGTTCCGACTGCCGATCGGCGATCGGTTGATTGGCTGCCACCGTCTGCCCCTCCTTCACAAGTAAGTCACCAGGGCTAGTCACCTCGATCTCGATCTTCAATCGCTTACTCGATGGGGTAGAAGTTTTATCGGCTCGTGCTTGAGTTGTCTGTACAGCCGACGCTACACGATCCGATTTCGCCACCGCCACCCCCGTCCGATTCGACAGCACTGGCAAACAACCCCAAGCGATTACGGCTAGGTAAGATAGACCGACGACTAAATACTTTCTCATAAAATTCACTACCCACTATCCACTGACTCTAAGCCTGACGCTTAAAAAACGGTTCGATCGTACATGCCACCGCCGTACCCCCCGTGCGGACTAGAGCCTGAAAGGTGCCTAAGTTGGCGATGCGTCCCGCGTCAAAACGGAAGCGGCTGGCGACTTTCTTGATATCGGCCACATCGACGGGTAAGAGAATTTTGGTCGCCGTATTTGCCAGTACGTCGGGGCTGATATGAGTTTCACGCTGAGTCGCCAAGACCACGCCCAGCCCGTACTTCCGACCGTCGGCGGTAATGCGATCGAGTGTCTTCGATCCCTTTAATTCTTTGGCTTCATCTACAAAGACAAAGGTTTTGAGTGCGGGCGATTCTCCCGCGAGGCGGTGGGAGTCCATCACTTGCTTTAAAATCGCCTCAGCCGCGATCGCGCCCAGTTCTGGCGGCAGTTTCGATAGATCGACTCTAACTAATTTCCCCGCACTTAAATCGATTTGCGATCGGGAGAACACCCCATATTGAAAGGTGGCGGCTAATTTAATTTGCAGTGCCTTAGCATCCTTACAACCGCCTTCAGCGCGAGCGTCGATCGCTTCTTCTAAATTGCCCAGATGCGGCGGTTTGCGCGTCCAGGTCTGCCGATCCTCCTGCGTAATCCCAAACCGTTCGTATAGTTCTTGAATCATCAGAATCAACAATCCTTCCTGGTTAGTCCCCATCACCAACGCCCGTCTGAGCGTCGCCGCGACGGAAATGGCCTGGAGCTTCGAGCCGCCACCTTCAGGATCGAGGTTGATCGTCAGTGGGTTGATGCCCAGGTTGGAAGCCATGTGGATCGGGTGGTACATGTAGCGACCCGCAATTATAAATCATCAAACCCGCAATCATCGCAAAATCGAACCCAGATTAACTGCAACTAT
>NZ_PVWO01000477.1 GCF_003003845.1 Chamaesiphon polymorphus CCALA 037
ACATCAAACGTACCTGGAAAACCCTTTATCGCTCCCAAGAACACATCCTCCAAGCCGCCAGAGATATCAAAGTCGAACATACCCCTGGTCAACGGTGGATCGTATACGTCTCCCAACAAGAAGACTTCGATCGAGTCGCCCAAACCCTCCAGCAAGTCCTCCCAGTAACAGAATGGCACCAAATCGACCTGCGCATCCTACCTGCGGATCTAGACCAAATTCAAGAGCACGGTCTGCTCTACTTACCCCATGCCTATGTCGTGCCCGGAGGTAGGTTTAACGAAATGTATGGGTGGGATAGCTATTTCATTCAGATGGGGCTGTTGCGGGATGGCGAAATCGATCTGGCTCGGAGTATGACCGAACAATTGGTGTATGAGATCGAGCATTATGGCACCATTCTCAATGCCAATCGCACCTATCAACTCGCCCGCTCTCAGCCGCCATTATTAACGCTGATGATATTGGCTGTATATGCCCAAACTCACGATCGAGAGTGGGTGCGATCGCTTTTACCGATGGTCGAGCGTTTTTATTACTACTGGACGGTGCCGCCCCATTTAAACCCCGCTACGGGGCTATCGCGCTACTATGCCTTGGGTCATGGCCCTGCGCCTGAAGTGCTGGTATCAGAGAAAGATGAAGACGGTAAGACGCATTACGATCGCGTGCGAGAATATTATCGTCAGCATGAGGTGACTGACTACGATCTAGCCCTATATTACGATCGAGAGCAAGACAGCCTGACCGATTTATTTTATCAAGGCGATCGATCGATGCGGGAGTCCGGCTTTGATATTAGCAACCGTTTTGGCCCCTTTAGTGTCGATATCATTCACTATGTGCCCGTCTGCCTGAATGTGTTGCTTTACCAGATGGAGCAGGACATTGCTACACTCCACGAAATCGTGGGACAGGCGGAAACTGCCCAGCCTTGGCGCGATCGAGCGATGGATCGTCACGAACGGATCGATCGCTTTTTGTGGGATGAAGCAGCGGGTCAATACTTTGATTACAACTTTAGTACGGGCGAGCGTCGCCCTTATGAGTTCGCCACCACCTTCTATCCGCTGTGGGCGGGAATTGCCTCCGCCGAGCAAGCCCAGCGAGTAGTTGAAAATCTCGATCGATTTGAAATGCCAGGTGGTTTGCAAACCAGTACCCACGTCAGCGGCAACCAATGGGATGCCCCCTTTGGGTGGGCACCGTTACAGCTATTTGCAGTGCAAGGGTTGCGCCGCTATGGCTACAAAGAGGATGCCGACAGGTTGGCGCGGAAATTTATTGCCATGCTCGTCCAAGAATTTACTAACTCTGGCACCCTCGTAGAAAAGTACGATGTCTGCGCCTGTTCTGCTAATGTTTCGGACGAAATTTTATTTGGCTACAGTTCTAACGAAGTTGGCTTCGGCTGGACAAATGGTGTATTTCTGGAGTTGCTAGCAATTTTAGAGAACGACTAATACCAAATCGGCGTTGCTGGTTTAAGGTATGATTCTAGCTTTTGCACTCCTCGCTCCCCGCTCCTCGCCCCCCGCTCCCTCCTCTAGTTTTCATATATCAATCCAGCAACGCCAAATAATGAATTATATCCAAGGTTGGCCGAGCGGTTGAGGCACCGAACTCATAATTCGGGTTAGACTGGTTCAACTCCAGTACCTTGGATTGAAATAGACAGATATTAGGGCACAGGGCAATGCTTACCACCTAGGTGAGAATACAAACCCGAATTTTTAAAAAATTCGGGTTTGTCATAGCATAGTTTAATTATCCGAATTTACTTTACTTAGAGCGTCGATTGGGAACGGGTCGTTCGCGAGCACCGCCAGAGATATTAAATGCCATATTATAGATCAGCTCGTTGGTACGAGCGGACTTAAACAAATCGACCACAGGCTGTGGATAATCGACCCCAATTCGCACCCCAAAATTTTCCTGTTCGGCTGGTGAAAGTTTCCAAGGTTCGTGGACTTTAGTTGCGGGAATTCGATCGAGTTCGGGCAGCCAATGTTTGACGTAGTTTCCTTCTCGATCGTAATCTAGAGACTGCTTAGTAATATTAAAAACGCGGAAAACTCGCGCGTCGTTGCCAACTCCGGCAGTATAATTCCAGTTGCCCCAATTACTACAAACGTCGTAATCGATTAGCAAAGATTCAAACCATTCAGCACCCATTCGCCAATCAATACCGAGATTTTTAGTCAGAAAACTCGCGACATTTTGACGTCCGCGATTGGACATGTAACCAGTTGCGGCAATCTCGCGCATATTGGCATCTACTAGCGGATATCCGGTTTTACCTTCACGCCAGAGATCGAACCGTTGCCAATCTTGTTTCCAATTGAGATTGACACCTTGAAGTCCCGATCGTTTGAAGATATTATTGCCATGTTTGGCGCAAATAAAGCGAAAATAATCTCGCCATAATAACTCAAAAATCAACCAATAAGTAGAGTCATTTTCGATCCGTTCGTCCTCATATTTTTTGACCTGTTGATGGATATATCGCGGTGACAGACAGCCTAACGCCAACCAAGCCGAAAATTTGGACGAGTAATCGGCACCCAACATGCCATTGCGAGTTTCTTTATACACTCGCAATCGATCGTGCTGCCAGATATACTCATTCAATCGATCGATTCCCGCTGTCTCACCGCCGCGATATGCCAAAACGCCCCGCGTGTCGGGTTGAGGTGCGGCTATTCCCAAATCTTCTAAACTCGGCAGAGTTCCCGGATCGAGATCTACTGAGAGCGGGGGTAAACTAGTTGGTGCTGGCAAGCAGGTTGGCATCGGTGCCTTTCGTTCTACCTCCTTGCGAAAATTAGTAAATAATTCGGGCAGATTTGGCAAGGTAAACGGCAAATCCTGGAGGAGATGCAGGGTGTGACCCCAAAAAGATCGACAATTGACATTAACGGCTGTTAGAGCGGCTTCTAGTGCGGTACTGACGCCAATTTCTTCAGGGGTAACTTCCTGATGATAGTAGACATCGGTAATTCCCAACGGCTCAACCAATTTGGGAATAATTTCTTCTGTCAATCCGCGCCGAATTATCAATTCGCTACCGAGAGAGCGATAGGAATTCTGGAGATCGGCAAGACTTTCGAGTAGAAACTGCGCCCGAAAGCCGCCCGTTTTAGGAAACCCAAAACTCGTCTGTCCGAATTGGCGATCGTCAAAGCAATAGAATGGAATTACGCTAGCACCGTCGTTGAGAGCCTGATTCAGCGGTTGATGGTCGTGCAAGCGCAGATCGTTACGATACCAGATTAAAATCCGTTTGGTAGTCATTATAAAACTAGATAATACGATAACCGAGCTGGGAATCTAAATTTACGTATTCGATCGATAAAAAAGCAGGTATGGCACCTGCGGATCTCTTACGATCGAGAGTCAATCGTCAACCAAATTTTGGATCGGTCTATCTCTATATTTTAATTATTAAATAACCTAAGTTGCCAGTTGCCCGAATGACAGCTATTGGACTGGCGGCGCGCGGTTGAAACGCGCCCCCGCCAAAATTTATAATTCAAATCGATCGAGCGATTAAGTACGGCAATTGGGATTAACTACCTGTGGACAATGCTCGATCGTCCGCAGATTTTGGATGGGTACCAGAATATCGCTCCCAAAAATATGCTAGCTCTTTAGCTTTGCCAACCCACTCAGCATCGATTTGATACATGCGGCGCGGTCGTCCGCGACCTTCAACTTTTTTCCAGTAGCCGACAATGGTACCGTTAGCTTCCAAAAATTTAATCGCGCTATATAAAACTGTATCCGAGAGCCGATAGGTTGAAGATTCATGCTCCAATCTGGCAATCAACTCAGTACCGTAAGAATCTCCCTGAAGCAGAATGTCGAGAATGTAACAAACCGCCAACTCCTGGTTGAGATAGAGTGGTGGGGGGTTGCGGAAAAAGCAATAGATATCTTCAAAGTTCATAGCTGTTACCACCTTATAATATTGGTGTGCGTTAGTTCGTTTCAATCCTCACCTAGCCCGAAAGCTGGAGGCAATGTCGATAACGTAAGCGGTGCTTTGGCAAATCGCAATAAATCTGTCAAAACGAGACAGGAAGACAATTTCTACAGATAACGGGTTTAACTAATCGATCGAGCAAGTTTATTGGTACCCAGTTTTTAGCTTAACTCATCCAATTTACGCTAAGGGACAATTATTCTAGTTTCTTACCAATTTCTTAATTATTATTTATGTCAAATCTGGAAATTAACGGTAATACACCTCAAGCTGTCAAAAAAATTGCCGCCCAACTGCGACGAGTCGGCTGGGCGGGATTTTGGTCGCAACTTGCTTTGGCGGTGGTTTCAAGTTTGATTTTTCTATTTGCCATTCCCTCTGCGGGCACGGGAGCGAGCAATCCGGGAACGGGTGGCAGTTTGCTATTTGCAATTGGTGGGTTGCTGATACTTTATGGTTGTACTTACT
>NZ_PVWO01000478.1 GCF_003003845.1 Chamaesiphon polymorphus CCALA 037
TGAACTTTCCAGTTGAGATTTATACTTGCCTTGGGCCACAATCTGATGACCCTCCCTGAAAATGAGCGAACCGTAAGATCAAATAGTAATCGATTTAAATCTACTCTGAGCCAATTTTATGTCGATCTTTGCTCTCAAACGTCTGTGGCTCAAAGCCTTGACCTTCGCTACATTTGCCACTATTGCCATGCCGATGTCGGGACGTGCTGCCGAGCGAATTACTGGATATTTTCCACCATTTAAGGACTTTTCTGTCTCAGTGCGAGATCTGGAAATTTTTGCTAAAGATGGGACGATTCCTGCCGATTATGCAGGTTTAGCCAAACAAACTGCCCCGGAACAGTTGCTACAGTTGCGCGAGTTTTTGCAGCAGCGATTTGAGGTGAGTCCGAGATATGTCTCGCAATTTACTAACTCGCCACTGGTCGAAAAACTTTTGGAGCGTCTGGGGGATTCAATTCAAGCTGATTCGCGTCGGAACGGAATGAAGTCGATTAGAACTGGACTGATTCGTGCGGCAGCGGATAAACAACAAGGTTTAACTCTCATCAATTTTCTCAAGCAGTTTCCTGGTCGTGAAGTCAATCTGAATCTGGCTGAGGTATTTACCATTTATGATAATCTAAATGAATTGTTGAAACGTCGCGATAAAACGATCGTCGCGCTCGATCGAATTGCGGAGTCGGAAGCGGCAATTGCGCCGCAGCTCGATTTCTCGCAGCAGCCGGATTTGCGGCGAGCGGGGACATTTCGGTGGGAGAAGCGGAAGTTTGACTGGTTAGATCGCTCGCGGAATCGGCGGGTGCCAGGGGATATTTATTTACCACAAACAACTGCTACGAATCCGGTGCCAGTCATTGTAATTTCTCACGGTGTAGCTGGAGATCGGACTACATATGGTTATTTGGCCAAACATCTGGCATCTTACGGGTTTGCAGTTGCGGCGATCGAACATGTGGGTGGGGATGCCAATCGCTTTCGGCAATATTTTTCTGGTTTGGCTCCAGCTCCGAAAGCGACAGAATTGCTGGAACGTCCGCGCGATGTGTCGTTTGTATTAGATGAGATCCAACGTCGGGGCCAATCCGAGCCGACGTTGCGACAAGTTAATGTCGATCGGGCGGGACTAGTGGGACATTCGCTGGGGGGATATACGGTATTGGCGTTGGCTGGGGCGGAGATCGATTTCGATCGAGTCAAGCGGGACTGCAATCCCAATCGATCTTTAAATCTTTCTGTTTTGCTGCAATGTCGGGCGAATGAGTTGAAGCCCCAACGCTACGCGCTTGGAGATCCGCGAGTTAAAGCGATCTTTGCAATTAATCCTCTGAATAGTACGATTTTTGGCAAGCGGGGGATGAGTCAAATTCAGTTGCCTGTGTTTATGATGGGCGGTAGTGACGATCTGGTTACGCCTGCGGTACCGGAGCAAATTTATCCGTTTACTTGGTTGCAGACGCCTGATAAGTATTTGGCGATTTTGGAGAGGGGGACACACTTTTCGACTCAATCGATTCCGAATGGTGAGGGAATTTTCCCGGTTTCGGATGATTTAATCGGGCCAGATCCGGCACGAGCACGGGTGTATACTAGAGCACTCAGTTCGGCTTTTTTTCAAAGATATTTGGCTAACCGGAGTGAGTTTCAGAGTTATTTGACTGCGGGTTATGCTCGATCGTTGGAACGGGTTGGTGGGGGTGCGCGTAATTTAGCAGTTGCTGGGGGTAATAGGGAGTTAGGGTTAAATTTAGTGAGATCGGCTGCTGCGGAGCCGATCGTGCAGGCGTTGCAGCAGGATTCTCGCGCTCCAAAATTGGTGCCGTAGGCTGATTGTGACGCTCTCAGATCGATAGTGTAGAAGCATTATAATCCTCGATCGCTTCAAATAAGGCTTGAAAATTACCTTGCCCGAATCCTTTGGCGCGATTACGACGTTCGATGATTTCAAAGAAGAAGGTGGGGGACTCAAAGATCGGTTGGGTAAATATTTGCAGTAATATCTCTTCTGGCGTAGCTGTAGACCAATCCATCAATATTTGGAGCCGTTCGAGTTGTTGCCACTCGCGATCGGTTAATAGTAGATTTTGCTCGGATCTAGCCCTACTTTGCAAGTTGGCATAATAAGTTTGAGGGATTGGTAAAAAGCTTACAGCTTGTTGGCGCATAAGATCGATCGATGTCAAGATATCGTGAGTTTGCAAGGCGATATGTTGAATGCCTGCGCCACGATTGAGATCTAGAAATTCTTGGATTTGCGAATTAGTGGAACTCGGTTCGTTGATATTAAATCTAATCTTGCCACAAGCACTAACTAGAGCTTTACTTGCCAATCCCGATTTTTGGGTTTGAATATCGAATGTTTGCTGTACATCAAAATCAAACAGTTCTCGATACCAAGTTACTGCTGGTTCTAATTCGCCAGCCGCAACATTGAGCACGATATGATCGATACCAATAATTGTCTCATATAGGTCTGGTATCTGCTCCGAGCACGATCGATCTCGATCCCAAGTTACTGCTGGTTCTAAGTCACCAGCCGCAACATTAAGCACGATACGATCGACACCAATAATTGTCTCATTTAGCTCTGGTATCTGTTCTGAGTACGATCGAGATGAAGCTTGAATAATAGTATGCTCGATCGCACCCCAACCCCGAATTTTTAACCATTCTCGCTGGTCGTCTTCACTCGATCGATCGATAGTCTCGATTCCCAATCGTGATATTCTGCACCTAATTTCCTCTAAATCGTCTACCCTAAATGACACATCTTTGACGCCAGAGGGATGAAGATTGAGATACTCGGCGACGGGACTAGATGAAGTAAGAGGAGATGCGATCGAAAATAACAAATGAGCATTGCCGACTAGATACTGGACGGTATGTTCGTTCGCCTGCTGGCTGAGATTTTTTAATCCCATTCGATCGACTAATAAATCTAATGTTTGGGCCACATCTGTAACACAGAAATGAATGCAATCTATTTCCATAAAGTCAAATTCTAATTCACGTTTCAAAAGGATTGAAGCTTAAACCTGGCTTAAAAAATGATATTTATGAAAGAGGGTACTGTGATACCCTCTTTGAGAGAATAATTTCGATCGATACCAACACTTAATCGAGAGACGATGTTTAACAGTAGATGTTCGCAAATCGATCGATTATTTTGAGATTATTTCGTTGCCGCAATCAGACCAAACCGCACCAATCCGCTCCGATAACCCTCACTCATCAGCTTTAATGACATGGCAGCCTCGATCGTTTTCCAACCCGCCTGGAACAGCCCGAAAATGGCCTGTGGAGTAATCGCCGAATCGATGACTACATCCCAAAATGGGGCGACGGCGGTAGACCAATCATCGACGCGCAAATCTGTGAAACCACAGCGTTCGACAATCTCGGTATATTCAGGTAGCGAAATTACATATGGCAAACAATAAACTCGATAAATATCTTGTAAATGCTTGTGCTCCTCCGCTGTAAGCGGCGTTGCTGGAGTTGTGGGACGGTGACACCACGTCACGAAAATCAGCTTGCCACCTGGCTTTAAGACGCGATGACACTCTTTCAAAAATTTCACCTTATCTGGCATGTGTTCGCCGCTTTCTAACGACCACACCAGGTCGAAACTATTGTCGGGGAAAGGGATATTCAGCGCGTTGGCGACCTGAAAATCTGTCTTGGTTGCCAAACCAGCCGCGCGCGCTCTTTCCTTGGCGCGATTGGCTTGCACGGGTGAGAGCGTAATCCCGGTGACCCTAGCACCAAATTTTTCGGCTAAATAGAGACTGCTACCGCCAATCCCACAACCGACATCGAGAATATCGTGGGGTCGATTTGTGCTAAAGTCGCCAGACCAACTGAGAACTTCTTCAATGAGATCGATCTGTGCTTGCCGACGATCTAGTTTGAGCGTACCATTTTTACCATAATATCCGTGGTGCATGTGTTCGCCCCAAATTCCTTCCCACAGATTGCTCGAAGCATCATAAAATTCTTGGATTTGTTGGTATAGTTGGTTGCTCATTGCCGAAAGTCTCTCACCATAGTCTTCTCACATATTCTAACGAAATTACACTAAGTGAGTTTCGATTGCGCAAATTTTAATACACGATTTGGGATCGCGATCGATATTTTCTCGATCGAAATACCCTCTAATCGCAAGGCGATCGATTGGCAGATTCGAGAGAGATTAATTAATAGTTGGAAGAACGAACGACAAAATTTAATCCGAACAAAGCAAAAATCAAACCTTAGGATGTCTCCCAATCGGAGCGCGCGAATTCTAAGATATTTCGCTCGATTTCGTGAGATTCTGTCGCAATTATAAAATCTTCAAAATTAGTAAATTTTTGTTTGAAGTTGACGATAAAATGCCCTAACTCCTTACCTACCAGATGCGGTAATAACTTCATAATCATCTCGCCATTGAATTTAGCTTTAACCAGTTC
>NZ_PVWO01000069.1 GCF_003003845.1 Chamaesiphon polymorphus CCALA 037
TATTAATACCTACGGTTCGCGACATACCGATAGCATCGTCACCGAAAATGCCAACACTGCTAAAGTATTTATCGATCGAGTCGATGCGGCGAATGTCTTTCACAATTGTTCGACCCGATTTTCTGATGGTTTTCGATACGGCTTCGGAGCGGAAGTCGGCATCAGTACCCAAAAAATGCCCCCGCGCGGGCCAGTTGGCTTAGAAGGATTGGTAACTTATAAATATCAACTCAGCGGCGACGGACATATCGCCGCTACCTATACAGGTGAGAATGCCAAACCATTTACCCATCGAGACTTATAATCGGTTCTAACATCCAGTCCGGAAGTCGATTGTTAACTTTAGTTGCAATAATCTCGATCGGATCTGAGGTCGATCGCTGCAAATATTATCAGTGACTTTTTATACTTAGATTTTCCAATAATACTTACTATAATATAGAAGTGCTTTATGATTTTTAGAGCGTTCTCGATCGTAAATTATGTCAAATCCACTTACCTCCCGACCAACATTGGGTCAATTCAGTAGTATTGTTTGCTTTAAGGCAGTAATTACTGGTATGGAAGAAGCTCTGGGCGAAAAAGCGACATCAATCGCCTTGATTGCTGCTGGTCGCCAACGCGGTAAAAACTTGGCTAAAGAATTAGGTTTGTCTGGTGCTAGTCAAGACTTAGATCTCATTGCTGATAAGTTAAATGAAGCGATTGGGGCTAATGGTACTCACTTAGCGGCGATCGAGAAAATTGTCGCCCAAGGAGATGTTATCAAAGTCTATTGTTCGGAAACTATCTGTTCTGCTGGCGAACCTCAAGGTTCCGATCGAAAATGTACTTTTACTCTGGGTGCGGTGTGGGGTGCATTGAGTGAAATTACTGGTAAAAAATTACGCGGTACTCATACTGAATCCGTGCTGCGAGGTGGAACTAATGACGTGTTTGAATACACGACACTCACCTAATACACGCCGATCTTCTCAGACTAATAGATCTCACTACAGTAATTAAATTGAGGCAAATATGAGCATCAGCAATATCGATGGAATTTTACAGAACTTTGTTTCAGGAACTGCTGATGTTCAAGGCGCAGCATTAGTGTCTCCAGATGGATTACCTTTAGCATCAACCTTACCCGGTACGATGGATGAGGAGCGGACTTCGGCGATGTGTGCGGCAATGCTTTCATTAGGAGAAAGAATTGGTAAAGAATTATCGCGCGGTAACGTAGATAGAATTCTGGTCGAGGGTGAAAATGGATATGGGATCCTGATGGGATGTGGAGACGATGCAGTATTGTTGGTGTTGGCTAGTAAATCGGCAAAGCAAGGGCTATTAATGCTAGAAATCAAACGTGCTGTAAGTGAAATTAAAGTTGCATTAAGCTAAATTTCGATCTTAGATCTAATTGTATCGACGATAAATTACTAAGTTTGGTTGACAGCAAAATCAAACTTAATAGCTCATTCGATCGAGCTAGATTTAATTCTACATTATTCGAGCCACACATATTTATTTATTTTAGTATATTTTACTGTTTGAAGATCGATATTTTAGATATTGAACATGCAAATGCTTGCACATGGATATTTATCACAATATTCACTAGCCGAAATTTTCAATCTCATCCAAGAAGGTAAGAAGAATGGCGTACTGTCGATCGAACCAAGGGATGGCTCGATCGATGCTTCTAAGGTTGCCCAAGACTCAACGTTAGAGATACCTTGCTATTACGTATCATTTCAAGGTGGACGAGTCATGTCTATCTTTTATGGATTGGAATATGAAAATCAAGATTTGCTCGCCATGGTATTAGAGCGACAATGGATTCCATTAGAGCAAATCAAAGAATTAAAAAAAAAGTTGAGTGGCTTAACAATTCCATGGGGTCTACAACTGAAAGTCTGGGAAATAATTAGTGTCGATCGATTGAGATTACTTTTCGATATTCAAGTACTCTCACAACTCGCTAAAATATTTGAAATCTCCGAAGGTAAATTTAGATTCGACCCCCATGCCGAATTAAATTATCCGGAAATGACCGGGCTGAGTTTATCGGCTAGAAACGCAGTTTTGTTGGGACTACGGGGCTTGAAAGATTGGAGTAGACTAACTAATAAATTGCCCGCTCCCGAATCTAGATTACAAAGAGCTTCTTCAGAATTGCAAGGTTCGAGCCTAGAAAATGACGAACAGTTAGTTTGGCAACTAGCTCTGGGAGAAATGTCCGTACTGGAAATTGCCGCACAGCTAAACTTAGAAATAGATAAAGTTCGCCAAATTGGCTTTCGACTCTGCTCGATTGGACTAACTCATGAAGTAGCTGTAAAGCCATCGCCACCAATTGAAATAGTAAAGCCTGTTTGCGTTGGGGGCGGCAATCCAAATATTCAAATATCTACTGCATTTGTAAGTAAGTTAATCGGCTTTCTGAAGCAGCAAAAAGGTTGAGTATGGAAATCATGAACTTAGTCGTCACAGGCACTCTCGGTGCGGGTAAAAGCACTTTTATCCTTTCGGCGAGCGAGATGCAAGTTGCGGCTCCCGATAAGCATAATACTGGCGATGAAGCATTCTTCCCCCAAGATACCACTGCCTCGATCGATTTTGAGACATTACAATTTGATGAGGAAATGGCAATCCATATCTATGGCACTCCCAGTCAGGTGCGGTTCGATTTTATGTGGGAAATTTTAATCGAACGCGCTCATGCTTACGTGCTGTTAATTGCCGCACATCGACCGAGTGAGTTTCATTACGCACGGCGGATTCTCAATTTTATGAATCAGCACGCCCAGATTCCGATGATAATTGGTATTACCCACAATGACTGTGAAGGTGCTTGGCGTCCTGAAGACATCGCTTTAGCATTAGGTTATCACAACAGTACCAAACAACCGCCGATCGTGGCCGTAAATACTCAGGATCGAGCCTCTGTCGCCATGGCATTAATTACCTTAATGGAACAATGTTTGTAGCGGACAAGCGAGCCATTAAGCTTCTTCATTCTCCCGAATCGTTGTAGCAATCTCCTCTGGATGAGCCGTCGCATAAACCCACGCATTAGTTAAGTCAGTTGCCGATAGGGTGGGATAATCTTTCAATAGTTGAGCTTCACTAATACCAATGCTGCGAGCATTAACTAATACCCATACCGGAATGCGGGTTCTAGCAATGCAAGCATCTCCGCCGCATACCCCTGGAGTTTTTTCAATTCCCCGCCAAGGATTGCCCAAGCTTTGAGCTAATATTTGCATTGCTTGTGCTTTCTCGGTTGCTGTTAAAGCAAGTAATTGTGGTTCTAGATTTTGAAGAGTCATAAAACTGCTACGAACCGACGATCGAGGAATAGGTACTATTATATCGTTCATTTCGATCGACCAAATAATACCACGTCCGAGATTAGGTTTGTACTGCCAACTCGTCAGGATGAATGCCATGATTTATCCAGGTAATGGCTTCCTCGGCACTTGTCATTGTCGGCGGTACGCGCAAGACATGAATATGATTCGTCGATGGACAGGTCATCTTGAGTAAGATGATTGGTTCTGCAATCTGTCGAACATAAACTCGATCGATATCATCAATTTCAAGCAACGTATATTCTCGCCAATTATCTAATTCCATAGCATTTAATTCACGGCAAATTCTTTCATAGCCAATCTGCTGAATTAATACGTTTTTAATTGTGATATTCTCTTCCTCTAATATCCACTCAGATTTCCATTCACTCAATTTTGTCCAATATTGGCGAGGAAACCAAGTACCAAAAAATAGAACATCCACTAGCTTTGGTAAGTTGTGTAGAATCGATAGATCGGTTATAGGATTTTTATCTAGCTGTAATTCAGTCAAGCTAGAGAGATTAACAATACTTAAAGGGAGATTAGTAATTTGATTTCCAGTTAAATTTAAACTGCTTAAATTAGCAAGATTACAGACACTATCTGGTACATAACTAAATTGATTGTAACTTAGGTCTAAAATACTTAAATTAGTGAGATTGCTAATACTCTCTGGTAAACTGGTAAGTTGATTTTCCCATAGATATAGACTCTTGAGGTTAGCTAGAGAACCAATACTTTCTGGCAAACTGGTGATTTGATTATATTTCAACCTTAGTACTCTATATCCATAGATCCTCCCCTTCTCAATTATTTCTTCTAATTTTTCCTCAGTCACGCTCGATCCTCCCCTATCCCATCATCTTAAAATACCCAAAAACAAGGGCTATCAATAGGCACTAGTATTCCTGTATCCCATAACAGTACCAACAACAAAAATGGGTCGATCCTAAATTAGGATCGACCCATGGGTTTGGGTACTAACAAAACTTCGCCTATTATTGAAGAACCAGAGTAACATTGGCGTTTTGTAGACCACCACGTTGTTGAACTTCAGAGAGAGTTTTGTTAACTGCGTACTTTTGGTTGATCGAGTTAATTAACTCAGTTTGGTTGTGCTTTTTGGCAACGCCCCAAAGATCGGCGATTAAGTCGAAAGAACCATCAGCATTGCGAGACCAACCTAGATCGTACTCGCCTTCCAAGATAGCGACGATATCAGCGCGGACGCGTTGACCTTGGTAACCACGTAGGTCTGTTTCGGTCTTGACGTTGATGCCAAGGTCGCGCAGGGAAGTTTTGAGGATTTCTGCGTCGGTGATTTTGGTACGGAGAGTGCTAAAGTGAGACATATCGGTTTCCTCCAATAAAAGTGAGTTAGGCGAAACGACAACTTGAACTGTTCTGACGAGCGATCGATCTTGTCATTCGATCGCTTTCGGTCTCCTTGCTAGTTTCGATATGTTTATGGTTCCCCATATCGAGCTGACTAGCACCTTGACTCCGCATTGCGGAGCAAGCTTTTTAAAACTCCAGTCGGTGATATTCAGCGACTGAGGCAGCGGCGGGACGCGCTCGCTGTCTTGCCCAATCTCGCAAAGCAGTTACCTGCTCTGTCATTGTCCGCGAGAGGGGCAGAGTAGCTTTAATGGCAGCGATGATGTCTAATTGCGTGAACTCTCGGTTTTGAGCGAAAGCATCATACATCGCGGCGATTAAAGCTTGTTCTATTTCAGCACCCGAGAATCCATCGGCAACTTTAGCTAGTTGCGGTAGGTCGAAACGATCGAGGTCTCGGTTGCGCTTACTTAAGTGAATTCTGAATACAGCTTCGCGTTCGGACTGAATCGGTAAGTCTACAAAGAAGATTTCATCAAATCGGCCTTTGCGTAAGAACTCACCAGGTAGCCGTTCGACACGGTTGGCTGTGGCCATCACGAAGATGGGTGATGTTTTTTCCTGCATCCAAGTCAGGAAAGATCCGAAAATCCGGCTGGAAGTACCGCCATCGGAGTCGCCAGAACCTGCCGTCCCAGCAAACGCTTTATCGAGTTCGTCGATAAACAAGATCGCGGGAGATATCGATTCGGCTGTCTTGAGCGCGCCGCGTAGGTTAGCTTCAGAACGTCCGACTGTTGAGCCGTCGTAAACTCGACCCATGTCCAATCTCAGCAAGGGTAGACCCCACAGTCGAGAGGTAGTTTTGGCGATTAGCGACTTCCCACAACCTGGTATGCCCAAAATTAGCATCCCTTTCGGTTGAGGCAGTCCGTAAGTCCGCGCCCGTTCGGTGAAGGCACCAGAACGTTGCACCAGCCAGCCTTTGAGTTCCTCCAATCCACCTACAGAGTCGATGGTTTCATCTTCTTCAATAAATTCGAGGATGCCATTGCGGCGGATCAGTTGCTTTTTCTCCGATAAGATGATGTCAACTTCGGCTTCGGTAATTTTGCCGCGCTTGACATAAGCTTTGCGGTAGACTTTTTCAGCTTCATCTTTAGTCAAACCTAGTGAAGCTTTGAGTAACTTCTCTTTGCCTTCATTAGACAGACGATTTTGCCGAGTTCGGTCTAATTGTTGTGTCAGAACCCTGTCGAGTGCAGGCAGATCGGGTAATGCGAAATCGAGAACTACGACTTCTTTTTCCAATTCGATCGGAATTTGCTGAACTGGTGACATCAGCACGATAACTTTCTGCGTACCTTGGAATCCAGCAATAGCGTCGCGTAACCAGCGAGTTACCGCAGCCGAATCTTTAAAGGGATGCAAATCCTTAAAGATAAAGATTGCTGGATCCTTATGTCTGGTCGTCCACTCGATTGCCGCTTCTGGCGAGATCGTGTTGTGCTGGGTCGTTCTAGCTTGTCCGTACTCCACCATCCCATGAGTCAACGTCCACACGTATAGCTTGCGGGGTTCGTGCTTCATCTGTGAAATCTTGGCGATTTCTTTTTCAGCACGATCTTCCTCTGCCGTGACGAGATAGATGAGAGGGTATTGAGCTTGGATGAGAATGTTTAGCTCTTCTTGCATGACTATCTGTCCTCGAAAGATGGTGACTACACTAGACTAGCTTCGATCTACTTCCAATACTGTAGTAACAGAAGCATTTATCCAGCCATGAAACATAAGCTATTTCTAAACGACGATCGCGAGATCTTGCTGTGTTTGAGAGTGAGGAGATACTCCTACCTCGCCCGTTCGTATCGATCGCTCTTCGGTTAGGATGCCTGGATCTTGTCCCAGGGCAACCATTTCACCATCTCTAATCACGACCGGATGTTCGCATTCAGGACAGTTATAAACTTGGTGCGTCGAACCATGTAACTCGACCCCATCGACCACTTCGGAATGGTTGAGATAAAATTCCACGGCTTTTTCTACGATGTTGGACATTGAATCAGCGTCTACAGCCGATCGAATCTTCAACTGACGATGTAGTTGTGGCGGCAGGTACAAAGTGACCTTTTGCTTGTCTTCCATACGATTCTCAACTGCTTTACCCGGGTATGTATCCACTTTAATTGTTTCCATTTTCACTGTCAAGCTGGCAAAACTCTTTGACGTCATATCTTAATATTAGTTTACACTAGCCAATTTTATTGCTATTTTTGGCGATAAATTAATTCTAAGGGGAGACCGTCAGGATCCTTAATAAAAGCCACTTCGTAGACATTCTCGCCGATAACTTGCTGAGTCGGCGCGAGTAAAATCTGCGGTGCTGGCAGTGAGGCGGTTTGTAAAGTTGTCTCGAAATTAGTCAGCCAGCTACTCAAATTAGGAGCTAGCTCTGTCAGATCGAAAGATAGATGATAATACCCCACATAGTGCTCGTCGCCAAAAGCATCTGGAGCTGGCTTAGGTTCGGGAATTTGGATCAGTTCGATACGTCCGCTCATTCCAGTCATCCAGCAAGCCAGAGTGTAGCCAGTCGTGAATCGATCGCTAATTGTAAATCCCAGGCATTCGTAAAAAGCGATCGATCGATGAATATCTGCCGTGCGGATCGAAATGTGGTGCAGCATAGAGAGCGGGGGGCGGGGAGCGGGGAGCGATGCGCGCTCGTCTGGTTTCCAGACGGGTTAGCGCATCAAGACAGCGGGGAGCGGGGAGAGTTAGAGTTAAGACGAACGCACATGTTTAGATTGCCTAGTTTGAAGCAATCTGACTACGACATTTATATTATTCGACAATTTTCTTTCTTGCTTTCCCCGCTCCCCGCTCCTCCCCTCAGGGAGAGATCCGAAAATACGGATACTGAATCGGAATACCTGGTTCCTTTTCGAGATCGAAATTAATTACCTTCCAACAGGGTTCGGTGGTGGCGGCGGGGCTAAACTCGACGGGTAGGCCGAATAAACGGGGAAGAACGGGTTGTTCGGTTGCGCCAGTCCAAGAATGATGTCGATCTCTACCGGAAGTTTCGCCGACAAGATAGCTACCGATTAATTCGCGATAGCGTTCGGCAATAATCACCTTAGTCGCGCGAAAACCTTGGGTATAGAGCTTATCTAAAGCGTCATGAATCTCAAAGCGGATGCCATCGGGGTGAGTGTGTTGGCGGTACCATTCACCATCCCACAGACACCAATGTCGGCTGGATTGAAGGTGTACCAATTCACCCGTGTGCGGATTTGCCTCAAACGCCCCATGTCGAGAGCACAAATAAGTATCGGTAAGTGTCAGAGCGGGAATCGTTTGCCGACAATGGGGACACTGAATCTCTGGGCCGAAAATGGGATATTGAAGAGCAAAGTTCATGTCAGGAGCGCGTCGGGTGAGATTTCCGTGCGGGATGAGTAAAGAGAAATGGCGGGCTTCTTAGTCTATTTGCATTATACTTTACCCTTCCTCATCGATACCAGCGAAACCGCGATCGCCCGATCGCATAGCGTCCGCGAGAGCGGAATCGAGATCGACAATCGATCGTTTTTCTATATTTGTGGGAATTATAATTCTATCCACATGTATAGCTCCGTGCGTTCGCGTAGCGTGCCGATAGCCATCGCGACATCTGTGTTGGCGCAATGTCATCTAGAATTGCGTACTCAGATGGCCGAAGATTAGTGTCGATTTGGCGATAGTATTTGTGGCATGTTTATCTTCATCTTTAAGGCCCTAAAATATGATTACAGCGATTCTCTTCCCGTATAGGCCACACTGTAGCTGTTTGGCTAGTTAGATCGAGCTTTACTAACATTAGTAGTCGCAGGTTGATATCTCGATCGAGTAATGTGGGTAAAATAAGATCGATACGATTACTTCTATCAAAATGTAGTAAATCATTATTCAGAATTTTATCTGCCCGATCGTGCATTTAGGTCTTGAAAATATCCGTAAAAACAGCTCATTAGCTTATTTATCGGTATTTCTGGATACTGGATGCGATCGTAGCAATAGCAACTAAAATTTGACTCACTCAATTCAGGTTATTATTCAGCCACTTATTAAAAGGTCGAGCGTAGCTTTTCTCGAATTGAGTTATAAAAATATCTGTTTAGGAACAGGAAAATGGACGATAACAAGCAGCAGATCGTGCACTACTTCATTGAAGAAGCACAGGAACATCTAGAGACAGTAGAACAGGGATTATTAGACTTAGCAGAAGTTATCTCCGATGCAGAACGGGTCAATGAAATGTTTCGAGCCGCTCACTCGATTAAAGGTGGAGCCGCCATGCTTGGTTTTACTGGCATTCAAGCAACTGCCCACAAATTAGAAGATTGTTTCAAGATTTTACGCGATCATCCCGTGCCGATCGATCGCCGATTGGAAGGTTTGTTTCTTAAAGGTTACGATGCACTTAAAGCATTAGTTGAAGAACTAGCCAACTCGCCAACGTTAAGCTTGCGGCCAGAAGTTGTCGATAGTATTTTATCTGGCTCGGCGGCGAATTTTGTAGAGTTGCAAGAGTATCTCGAAGAGATGCTAAATATTCATACTCAAGATACAACCAAAGAAGCACCTGCCGTTGCGGTACCTAAAGAGATGGCGGTGGGTAATACAGCGGTGATGGCTCCACCTGTTAATGTCGTGGCAACTGTGACGACGACCCTTCAGCAAATGTTGGCCTTATTTAAGCAAGGCGACAACCCAGCCAATCGCCAACAATTAGTTAGTGTCGCACAATCTTTAGCCGCGATCGAACCAAATGCAGCTAATTGGCAAGCTTTAGTTCAAACTACCACTCAAGCGATCTCCAATCCCCATAATACTTATAATGCGGTAGCTCCCCTCGTCATTCGTGAGATCAAACAAGCTGGCGATTTACTCGCCGCAGGTCGCGATAGCGAGATTACCGCCTCAGCACAGCTCCAGCAAGCAGTTGCCACCGTGGCTCCAGTCGCGCCGACACCTGCTGTCGCCACGACTCCAGCAGCGGCACAAATTACGATTCCCGTGGACGTTCGCGGCGCAGCTCAAGGCATTTTGCAAAACTTCAGCCGTCAACAAGTCACTGAATTGGTGGTACTGCTGCACCGCGTGATTTCTAACTCTAAGCAAAATTAGTCGAACCCAAATCTGGTGGCACATCTTGCCATCGACCTTCACCCACAGCACGAATTGCTTCGGTGAGGCTGACTTCCCCCGTATAGAGTGCGCGACCGACAATTACACCTGTGACGCCGAGCGTTGTCAGCGACAACAGGTTGAGTAAATCTCTCACGCTACTGACTCCACCCGATGCAATGACGGGAATTTCTATCCCGCTAGCTAACTCTCGCAGGGCTTCCAAATTGGGGCCTGCGAGCGTACCGTCGCGGTGGATATCGGTATAAATAATCGCCGCTACACCCATCGCCGCCATCCGACTAGCCAGCTCGGTGGCCGATACTGCCGAAGTCTCTAACCAGCCTTTGGTGGCAACTTTGCCATCGCGCGCATCGATACCGACGACAATTTGACGCGGATGTTGCTGGCATAAATCTGCCACTAATTGAGGTTGCTCGACGGCTACAGTTCCAAGAATAGCCCGATCGACACCTAATTTCAATAATTCTCCCACGCTCGCAGCATCGCGCAGTCCGCCACCAACTTGGATTTGAATTTGCCGATCGGTTATATTCTTGACTACTTCTACAATACTGGCGATCGCCGACAGATTGACCGGATGTCCGGCTTTGGCACCATCTAAATCAACCAAATGTAGCTTGGTAGCACCCTGTTCGAGCCAATCGCGAGCCATATCTGCCGGGTTGTCATTAAATACCTGCGACTTGTCATAATCGCCCTGATACAGCCGCACGCATTTACCATCCAAAAGATCGATCGCTGGAAAAATATCCATAGGTTTGAGAAGAAGAAAAAAAGAGTAGCTCCGATCGAATTATACGGAAAAAAGCAGTATAGCTGTCAGATTTAAAGACGCTCCATTCGATCGAAATCTGTCATAAATCGACTCAATTGTTAACAAATTTTCGCTGTCAACCCGATAGCCTATATGCTATCCGCTCTTTTGGGATCGGTTTTCCTACCACAATCCCCGAGATCGTAAGCGACAATAGAAGAGTTCAACTCAATAAATTGGACTATGATTGTTTCTAATTGGCGTAAGGCATTTTTGCCACTCGTGTTATCGGTAGTTTTAATCTTTACAGGCTGTTCGAGTAAAGAACCTTCCAAGTACGCCGCAACTCAAAAAGAGACTTCGGGTCGCAACGCACCCGCCGCAGTTGCCAAAAAGGCGGAAGCTGGTGGTGACTTCAATAAATTTTTCCCTCAAGGTGCCAGTGGCTACTCCCGAGTATTCTCCCAAGAGAAGAAAGGCTTTGCTGAAGCCAAACTCAACAAAGATGGTAAAAACGTCGCCGTACTCTCAATCAGCGACACGATTAGTTTACCCGCAGCAGCTAAGAAATACGAAAATAGTATCAGCAAGCTGAATAACTATCCACTGATAGATGATACCAAGCTCAAGAGCACTTCGGTATTAGTCAATAACCGTTACCAAGTTAAAGTAGCTTCTCGCGATCCTTCATTTACATCAGAAGATCGTCAACTCTGGCTCCAAAAATTTAACCTCGGTGGATTATCTTCACTCAAGTAGTCATTTAAGTTGCTAGTTAGATCGAGAGTTAGGAATTGGGTAAAGGATAAAGGATAAATGCCTTCGCTTGTGGCTATGAACCCCCTTCCCCTTTCCCTTCTCCACACTAAAAAACTGTAACTAGCAACTTGGGTTAGTCGATTAACAATTGTATTATCTGTAGGAGTCATCTGTGAGCAAAGCAATTTTTGAACTAGTAGACGAGTTGCCCACCGGAGGTTTAACCGTCATGTCCTTGAATGCCCTAGATTTTGTCATTCCCGGACAATGGCAAAATCTTGTCGGCTTCGATAACACCATCAAAGTAGTAACTGGCACTGACGATCCCGATTACATTCAAGCGATCGGCGAACGTGCTGTTGCTCTGTACAATGACAAAGGCGAAGGCTATCAAACTGCCATGTGGCTCTACAATACTGTAGATTCTGGCTCTAGTGCCCTCGGTGCGGCAGCCTTAGCCAATAAGCTCGGTGAAAAGGTTTCGCTGTTGGGCTTTTTGGGTAATATTACCCCCAAAGCCGAAACCGCCCAAACGATCGACTTAAGTGTCAAACTAGTTGCCGAAATCGTCGCTTTTTGTCAGATTAATGGCATTCCTGGCGATAGTGTGGGCGATTTCTTGGCGGCTTTAGGCGATTACGGTGGTGAATCGCTGATGCGGATGACAGCATTGATTTGTTTTGATGGCCTGATTCCCCTAGGGCCAGATTTTATCAGCATGGTAATGGATAAAATGGGCGGCATGAGTCCTGGAGAGCTAGACGGCAACCAAACCTTCAAAAGTATCAAAGACCAGGTTCCTGGCGGCGATACTGGCGGAAAATTGGGATTCATTACCGAGAGCTTTAGCTCCGTCAGCGGTTGGATGAGCGACTTTGTAAACTCTCGCGGTTTGACCCCAGAAAGCGTCGTCGGCAATCTCCGCAACTTTGTAGACATCACCGATGATAAGCTCGATTATCTCGGTGCCTTTTTGGATGTGAGCACCAATTATTACGCCCACACCGGAACTCAGACACTAGCTCGACGCCTCATCGAACGCGCCGCAGCCGAAATCTAGACTAACTCGCGAGATCGGGCATTTTGCACTCTGTAGAATGCTCGATCGATCCAGCATAGCGATCTACCCCCAATTTTAGGTCGATCGCTTGCCTTGCAACCAAAACTTGGTATAATAACAATCTGGACTTACGGCAGCATAGCCAAGTGGTAAGGCAGAGGTCTGCAAAACCTCCATCCCCCAGTTCAAATCTGGGTGCTGCCTCTCATCGAAACCTCGCATAAGCGGGGTTTTCGTGTTTCTGTATGTATATCGAGATGGAATTGTTAGCAGGTGTTCGCGATCTTGGGTACAATGTATCCAACACTAGAACCATAAATTATGAGTAAAGCAATTAAAAGCCGAATAGTTCAGGTGGGAAACTCGCAAGGGATTAGAATTCCCAAAACAATGCTCGAACAAAGTGGGATTAAAGAGAATATCGAGATTGAAGTCAGAGACAATCAAATTGTCATCACAGCAGCATCAAAAGCACGAGTTGGCTGGAGTGAGGCTTTCGCCCAGATGGTTATCGACGGGGACGAACTAGAACCACTAGCCGTTACCGATAATTGGGACGAAACGGAGTGGGTATGGTAACGGAAAGGTTCGATGTATTCTTGGTCGCGCTCGATCCAACAGTTGGTAGTGAAATCCAAAAAACTCGACCGTGTACGATCGTTTCACCCAATGAGATGAACGCTAATCTGGCGACGGTTATTGTAGCTCCAATGACTACCAGCGGTAAACAGTATCCCAGTAGAATTCCAGTTAATTTTGATGGCAAAGAGGGATTTGTCGCTCTAGACCACATTCGATCGGTATCCAAGACTCGTTTAGTCAAACAGTTGGGAACCATTAGACCAGCCGAACAGAAAGCCTTAGTAGAGGCTTTACTAGAAATGTTTGCCCAAGAGTAAATATCGTTCCATAGAATCGAAATAGCCCCGATCTCGAAAGACCAGGGCTATATCTAGATCGATAACTGTTAGCAGCGGTTAGCGATCGACATTAAACAACTTACTAAGTCGAAACCAACTGTATATCTCGATGGACGCGATCGAAAAATCCCTTTAATCGAATCTGGAGACATCCTCTTGCTCATAACTACTCCCATTCTGCCATCGACTCAGTTTCTGCCGCGCGAATCTGCTGTTGAAGATTTTGCCAATCGACAGAGCTACTTAATTTATCGAGTAATAATTTACCATCTTGTAAATAGAGCAATCGATCGCTAAATTGGGCGGCTAATTCTAACTGATGATTGACTATTATCGTCCCCATTTGCTGGGCTTTGGTAATATTGACGATCGCGGTCAGTAATTTTTCGGCAGTGGTAAAATCTAAATTAGCAATCGGCTCGTCGAGTAATAAGATTTGCGATTGAGTAATTAAGCCTCTGGCGATCGCAATAATTTGTTTTTGTCCAGCAGAAAGTTGTAATTCCGTGCGATCGAACCATTCTGTCGGAATCTCAAGTTGTTCGGTTATCGTGACGATTCGCTGTTTGATTTCTAAGTCAGCTAGAGACTGTAACTGCAATGGATAAGCTAACGCATCTCTTACTTTCATCCCTAAAAGTTTCGGTTCTTGACTTACCAACATTACGCGCCTTCTTAAGGCCATCGGGACGATCGATCGATAGTCTTCACCATTTAACAAAATCTGCCCGCTAGTTAGCTCGCTGAGGCGATTTAGCAGCCGTAACAAGGTACTTTTACCCGCTCCAGTAATTCCAGTTACAGTAATAATCTCCCCCGCCGCCAATGCAAATGAGATATCTGTCAATAGCGGGCGGGTGAAATTGGGTGGAGTATAGCAGATCCGATCGATTTGAAGTAGCAAATTAGCGATGATTGATGGGGTTATGCTTGGGCCGATTCTCCTTTAAATACTAACTCAGCAGGCCCAGTCATATACACGCGGTTATCGGCTTGCGACCATTCGATTTGGAGGCAGCCGCCAGGTAATTCTACCGTACAACGGCGATCGCATTTACCAGTCAGAACGCCTGCAACGACAGTGGCACAAGCACCCGTACCGCAGGCGAGAGTGATACCCGCACCGCGCTCCCAGACGCGCATTTTGAGATAATCGGGGCGAATGACTTGGACGAATTCAGTATTCGTGCGTTGGGGAAAAGCGGGATGATGCTCGAATTTTGGCCCGATCGTTTCTAAGGGAATACTGTTAGCATCTTCGACAAAAGTCATACAATGTGGATTGCCCATGCTAACGCAAGTAACCGTCCAAGTTTTATCATCGACTTCAATCGATCGATCGATTACTTTATCCTCAGCAGCACTCAAAGTCGTAGGAATTTCCGCAGCAAGCAAGCGCGGCTCGCCCATATCGACTTCGACTTGTCCGTCAAGCAATACTTTAGGGGTAATGATACCAGCCAGAGTATGAATTCTGTAAGTAACAGCCGTATCGACTTTGCCTTCTAAATCGGCGATGAATTTTGCCATACAGCGAATGCCATTACCGCACATCTCTGGCTCCGAACCATCGGAATTAAAAATCCGCATGGTATAATCAGCACCATTTTGTCCTGGTAAGACAAAAATCACACCATCTCCACCGATGCCAAAATGGCGATCGCACCAAATAATTGCTGCTTCTGGCTCGATAACGGGAATATCGCTATGACGATTATCGATGAGGATAAAATCGTTACCCAAGCCTTGATATTTACTAAATGCGATCGACATAGTGAAGAGAGATTTACTTACAATCGTTTCAGATCTAGATTAACAGATAAACTGTTTTACTCAGAGTAGTTTTTGACGATCGTTCTCTGACTGGATAGATTAGCAACCGCTATTTATTTTTTAGCTCTAAATTGTTGCTTGACATGTTCGTACACCTCGATACTAATTTCGAGTTTACCCTGTTCCTGGGCAAATTTTTCGATTTTATTGCGTGCCGCAGGTCGCACAAAAAAGGGAATTTCTTTGAGTTTTGCCTCAGCTTCGGCAGTCCAACAGATATTATTACTCACGACGATCGCTATCCTTAATGTAAATTTAGAGGGTCAAGGTGAGTTGGTAACGATCGTTGGTACTGCCTCAATGGCGAGCGATTTAACTCGATCTCCAACCATTTACAATGGCGGACGGCGACGAGTATCTAGATCGGGTAGTGGCGATCTGTAAGAGCTAGGGGGTAGCGATAATTGCTTGGATTTGCGTCGGTGTAGATTCGGCGCATCCGATCTACTTTCTGCTTGCTGGATACACCACCAGCGGTAGCCAATGGCTACTCCAGAAGTGAGCAAACCCAAAATCATTAATGTGCCCAGCTCATTTACGCCACCGAGGACAGCATCAACTGCACCAACAATGATGATAAAGCTTGATATTGGTTCTTTGCGGTATAGTCTTTTCAAGACGGTGGGAAATATCGCGTTCATTTAGTAGGTAATCAGACTAGGATTCCGAGATGATGCAGCCACAAACAGCGAACGGTCTGTAATCCTATTCTACAATCTTAGGCTGGGTAATAGATCGCCCCTGACTAGAGATTAGTCAATGCACTGAAGTTGCGATCTTAATATGCCCAGATCTAAGGGTGACATTTCGATCTGTTTTCTAATTGATGCCCAATCCCAGCCAAGCCAGCGGATTTTGGTTCGTTACGTATTCAATGATAATTAGAGCTGCAAAGCCAACCATTGCCGCTCTACCATTCAATTGCTCTGCAAATCGATTGAACCCAAATCTCGTCACGACTAATTTGGGTTGGACGGTCGGTTGTACTTTTGCCATGATTTGACGAATATTGCGATTTGTAAAGTATATCGATCTTTATTTTACGGCTGTTTGGTGCGATCCGATCGAGAGTATTCCTAGCACTAGCGATCTAAATATCCACCTACTCAGCTTGGCAATCGGCTCTCACCCTCAATCTCCGAAAAACTTACTCTTAGATTGAACCTCGATCGAGACTTGCTTGTCTAAGTATCCAGAAGACCAATACATCAAGGGAGTTCGATCGTGAACAAGTTATTTGGCATTATTGTAGCTACTGCGGTCATCTTTGCGCCACTAGCCGCCCAGGCTGGGCCGATCCAAGATCGAATCGATCGTCAGGAGCAGCGGATCTATCGAGGTGTCCGCAATGGTTCGATTTCACCCCGCGAATACCGTCATCTCGATCGACGAATCGATAATATCGAAGCCGCAAGGCTACGTGCTATTCGCAGCGGCGGTAAACTTACTAAATACGAACAACGTCGCCTCAACCACCGATTGAATAATACTTCTCGGAGTATTATTCGCTCTCGACACAACTAATTTGGACTCCTAACTAGAAATAGCGGTCGGTTGAATTAAATTCGATCGACCGCTATTAATTCGATCGATCTCGATCGTCCGATCGTCACCTTGTTGAAACTCATCATCTACCTGTTGAATTTGCACCTTAAATCCCCGCACCCGAAAATTCTCTGAGTCTAGTCCGCATCTGAGGGGTCGCACATTACCTGATACTCAGTCAATGTGCGACCCCTCGGAACGATCTGAGTTAACTTCATAACTGCCCTCGATCTCTAATATGCGAACGCAAAATCATCCTACCAGCTACTCTCTAATTTAGACTTGCGCAATCGAGCGATACTTGCTATGATGATTAACTGCATCGGGACGTAGCGCAGCTTGGTAGCGCACTACTTTGGGGTAGTAGGGGTCGGAGGTTCAAATCCTCTCGTTCCGATTTAGGAAAAAACAGCACCAGAAAAAGGTTTCGGCAAGGTTTTACGACTTTGTTGGAGCCTTTTTCGTTTGTCTTATTGACAATCAAAGGGTGGTTAGGGGTGTTTAGACATGACACTTTTACCCCTATTTTTACCCTGCGATGAAAGTTACGCTCTTTACCAAACTGCGTGCGGGTAGAAATAAATACCTGTACTCAGTATGATTCGAGGTGATTCAATTGCGTCGATCGATCGGTGGA
>NZ_PVWO01000070.1 GCF_003003845.1 Chamaesiphon polymorphus CCALA 037
CACTCATCCACCCATCCACCCTCCCAGCCCCGATCGTTACAAACTATTAAGACTTTACTCAGAAACTAGTAATAATGCCGGAAAATGTTTGCGGAAGGTATACAAATCGCGACTAACTCATACTTAACTGTGAGCGATCGCGATCGGCCTCAGACCTAATGGCACTAAGCCAGTTAACATAAGTCTGGTAACAAACTTTTTTGGAGCAAAACCACAATGAGTATCGTCACCAAAGCGATCGTCAATGCAGATGCTGAAGCTCGTTACTTGAGCCCAGGCGAATTAGATCGGATCAAAACCTTCGTCACTTCTGGCGAACGCCGTCTCCGCATCGCTCAAACCCTAACTGACTCTCGCGAGCGTCTAGTTAAAGGTGCTGGCGACAAACTGTTCCAACAACGTCCTGATGTTGTTTCCCCAGGTGGAAACGCTTACGGCGAAGAAATGACTGCAACTTGCTTGCGCGACCTCGACTACTACCTCCGTTTGATCACTTACGGTGTAGTTGCTGGTGATGTTACTCCGATCGAAGAAATCGGTGTAGTTGGCGTGCGTGAAATGTACAGATCTTTAGGTACTCCTATCGATGGCGTTGCGACTGGCGTCCGTGCGATGAAAGATGCTGCTACTTCAATGATGTCTGGTGAAGACGCTGCTGAAGCTGGTGCTTACTTCGACTACCTAATCGGTGCAATGAGCTAGTTCCAAACTAGTTTATTCACAAGTCCGATTATATTTCGCAACATAAGCAACTAGAGACTAGATAAGGAATTTAGGAAAATGCAAGACGCAATTACTTCTGTTATCAATTCATCCGACGTTCAAGGTAAATACCTTGACTCCTCCTCGTTAGACAAGCTCAAAGCTTACTTCGGTACTGGCGAACTCCGCGTTCGTGCGGCTGGTACGATCAGTGCTAACGCTGCTACCATCGTTAAAGAAGCTGTAGCTAAATCCTTGTTGTACTCGGATATCACTCGTCCCGGTGGTAACATGTACACCACTCGTCGTTATGCTGCTTGCATCCGCGACTTAGACTACTACCTCCGTTATGCTACCTACGCAATGCTAGCTGGCGACCCTTCCATCTTGGACGAGCGCGTTCTCAACGGTTTGAAAGAAACTTACAACTCCTTGGGAGTACCTGTTGCTGCTACCGTTCAAGCAATCCAAGCAATCAAAGAAGTTACTGCTAGCTTAGTTGGTGCTGATGCTGGTAAAGAAATGGGTGTTTACTTAGACTACATCTGTTCTGGCTTGAGCTAGTCATCTAAGTTAACAAACTTATTTCCGATCTAGATAAAAAAGTCGAGTCTGGGAAGTCCAATGTGAGTATTAGCTCTTCAGCAGCTTATCTAGTTTAACTAAGGTAAGTTTTGACGGTCTAAAATTAACGTTTGACTCCCAGACTTTGATGTATTTAGAGCTTTGAATTTCGCGATCGATTGAGATTATCTCATTACATAAGTAAAGTATTGCGATCGAGTCCCGATCTCCTAACCTTTATTAAAGCATCGGCGACCGAAAAGTGCGAAAATTAGTATAGTTTATCCAAAATATAAAAATAGGAGAACCATCGACATGCGGATGTTCAAAGTCACCGCCTGCGTTCCCAGCCAAACTCGCATCAGAACTCAGCGCGAATTACAAAATACTTATTTTACTAAATTAGTACCTTATGATAGCTGGTTCCGCGAACAACAGCGAATCATGAAAATGGGCGGTAAAATCATTAAAGTTCAGTTAGCCACTGGCAAACAGGGTGCTAATACTGGATTACTTTAATTATTAATCGCATAAACATGAAAAGAGGTCGGGTATCCGACCTCTTTTTTGGTTGTAAAGAGCACAACGACTAGAAGTCGTTGCTGGTGATGCAAAGTCCGCCTACGCGGACTGAGATATCTATTAATAGCCAAGGGCGTGAGGACATTTTCTAATTATTTAATTAGTCTGCGTAGGCAGACTTTGATCGCCAGCGGCGATTTCAATCGCTGTTCTATCCTGAATCGACTTATACACTAAGCGGTGCAACTGCCTGCGCGATCGCGGTTTTCTGTTCCTCATCGTAACCCCAGCGAGTTAAAAAATCACTGTACGAACCAGTCCCAGTCTCGATACTAGCGACTAATTCCCGACACATATCCCAAATTTGTGGCAGGTTTAATTGTTGGATAATTTTAGTCGTCCGCGCGGCTACAGTCGCTGAAGATGTTGCCATGTCGCTATCGTTGCGTCGCTGGTGATAGATTTGTTGAGCGGTAGACATCGCGATATTTTTGACGAGTAAGTCAGCAGCAACTTCTGGATGTGCGTGGAGCGCGGCGATAATTTCTGGCTGAGGCTCGTCGCAGATCGGATCGGGAGAAGTCAAATAAGTGACAAAAAATCCCCGCGCACCATTTGCAGTTTGGACTAACTCGGACACAAAATCTTGAATTTGAGCGGGTGTCAACTCCTGTTTTTTAAGCTGGAGCAAGAATGCTTGTGTCAGCTCGATCGCTTCATCGAATTTGATATTATTAGGAACGGACAAGGTAGATAAAGACATGTGTTAATTAGTCGATCGTCGATCGCGGCTAGATTGGTTCTGAATTGCTCTAAGAAGCGAGCGTGGTGTTTTAGGGGGCACAGAGTCTTAAACTGTAAATAATGGGTTGGCAGACCACGATCGGCGTCTTTAATTATGTATTATTACCCAGAATCGATATGACTCTAGATAAAAACCCCAATTCTCAACGCAAAAAATTCGGTAGTTGGATTTTAGCGGGGACTGTCTCTTTCGGAGCTTTGTTATGTCTGGTGGGGATTGCGATCTTTTTGACTTCTTGTAGTTCGGAGTTGCCCAGCGAGGCTAGTAGTAGGATCTTCAGTAAGATTTCGATCGAGTATATCGGCGAATACAAGATTCCCTACGATTTTCAGGTCAAAAATACCCCCGTTGGGGGCTTGTCGGGATTGACTTACGATCGACAGCGCGACAGGTTTTACGCGATTTCTGACGATCGTAATGATAAGGCTCCAGCTCGATTTTACACGCTCAAACTCGATCTCGATACTAAAAGCCCACAAGTCAAATTTAATAAAGTAGACATCACGGATGTAACGTCGCTCAAAAATGCCAATGGCAAAGCCTACCTCAAATGGGAAACCGATACCGAAGCTATTGCCTTAACCTCCGAGTCATCAGTATTTATCTCTAGTGAAGGAGATCGCAGTCGGAATATTCCACCATTTATCAACGAATTCGATCTTCAAACTGGGCGAGTCAAACAAGCTTTACCCATTCCCGCGCGTTATCTCCCCGATACCGAAGCCAAACGCGGCGTGCAGAATAATCTGGCATTTGAAGGCATGACACTCAGTCCGACGGGTACTCTTCCGGCTAGCGGCGAACCACTGCGACTATTTGCCGTGACCGAATCGGCCTTGATGCAAGATAAAATAGCACCCAAAGTTGGCGAAGATGGCAAGATTCCTGGTGCTAAAAATCGCTGGCTGCACTACCTCCTGAGCAATCGTCCCGATGCGATCAGCGAGCACATGTATCAACTCGATCCGCCGCCATTAGGTGCTGTCGAGCATGGTTTGCCCGAAATTGTGTCGATCGATACTAGCGGTCATTTTCTGACCCTCGAACGCTCTTTCGGTTTGGCAGGCTTTAGTGCGAAAATCTTTCAAGCTACCCCCGCAGGTGCTACCGATACTAGCAAAATTGCCAGCTTTAAAGGGAATACCACCATTCAACCCATCAAAAAACAATTAGCCTTCGATCTCCAGCAACTAAATATCTACCTCGATAATCTTGAAGGCATGGCTCTAGGCCCTAAGCTTCCTGACGGCAGTCAGATATTATTGCTAGTTAGCGATAATAACTTCACCAAGCGTCAAATTACCCAGTTCTTGCTATTCAAATTCAAGCAGGGATAATCGGCTTTTAGACATTTAATCTACTAGTTAAGAAAAGGCCGCGATTTGCGCCTGTCAACGTTTAACAAGGAACAGGCGTTGAAATATCCCACTGTTTAGGTCGCTTATTGTGAGGGTGGGGTTTAAATTCCTACTCTATCAACCCAATTATCAATTATCAATTAATCTAATCGTCCAGATCTTGGCGTTCTAACCGAGTAACACGGCGACTTAGACGGCGAATTCTACGTTCGCTATTGGTCAGATCGAAGTTTAGATCGTCTACAAAGTTTGGCTCTTCATCACCTGGTATGCTAGTCTCAGCTTTTTGACCCGAAATCCTTACTGCTAAGCCAAAAATGGCTGAAAAATCTAACAATAATAGATTTTAGGCTCAATCCCTTGTTAGCTATCAATCTGGGCGGAAATCAGCATACTAAGTAATGAAGATCCCAAAGTTTTGGTGGGCTGTAAATGTATTGCGAATGACAATTGAAACAGCACCTTCTACACTATCGATCCGATAGCGGAGGCTGACAACATCTTCACGAAGAGCATTAAGATTGTTTTGCAGAGCAGCTATTTCTTGCCGGACAAGAGCTAAGTCTTGCTTGGTAGCCATGTTTTGTTCTAGAGCAGTTATTTCTTGCCCGACAAGAGCTAAGTCTTGCTTGGTAGCCATGTTCTGTTGCATGGTACCAATAGCCTGAATTATCTGTGCTAGTTGACTCTCAAGGCGATCGAAACGTTCTTCAGACATATGCTATCCTAATTAATAGAAAGTATTTTGTTTTTGGGATACGGCTTTAGCTTCTATCTAAAGCCGTATTTCTATTTTAAGTCAATGTTGTGCGTTGTGATACTACTATCTCATCGACTGGTGCATGTTAACTAAAAAGTCTAACCAATAACTCATCAACTAGCTCAAATAGCCAAGAACAAAGAGTATACAGTTCCGTGCGAGCAGATGGCTGTTCATAAAAAGCGGTTTGATGTCGATGCTTGGGGTGAGGAAGTACCAAATACTCCTGACTATTCAGAATTGATGCACAACCACTGCTATAGATGTTAGCTAACTAAGACGATCGACAGATCCACTTGTTGCCATTGTAATGTCTCACACTAGCACGTAAAATGCCCGCAAAATTTAGAATCGAGGCGGCATTTCGTTAAATTGCCTTTTCGCTAAATTTTGAGAGCATTTACAGTTGCAAGTAGCCGATTTCTTCGTGGCGATGAAATCTATTACCAATAAATTCTTACCATCACCATCAGCCGATCGATAAGCTTCGATCGACATTCAGGTTTACCAATACATCGATCGATTGAGTAATAGCTAGACTTTCTATGATGCCGCGATCGCTTGCCCTGAATTAAATGGATGTGCTTGTAGCCAAGCTTAATTATCCTGAATTAAATGGATATGCTTGTAGCCGAGCTTAATTGTAAAGGTATCGCCTTCCTTGAGACCCATCCCTTTGGTATAAGCAGAACCGATCAGCAACTGACCATTTTTGTGAATGGTGGCTTTATAAGTGGCAACTTTGCCACGACTGTCTCTACTAGTTTCGTCTAACTTAACGCCTTTAGCAGCGAGTACCGCATCATAAAAACCAGATAGATCGGTGCGGATGCCACCAGATGCCGATGTTTTTACATAGCCACATTGTTTGGCAGTTTCCCGCTTAGCTAGATGAGACAGTTCTTTGACTCTTTGGAGTAAAGCCTTACCCGCGAGCGGTGTTTGGGCAGCCTCAACTTCAGTTGGAGCTTCGATCGTTGCGACTACTTTTGCCGATTTTTCTGCTTTTGGGGCAGATATAGCTGTCTCGGTTGCGGCACTTTTACGAGCTTTGGGAGCAGATTCTAGTTTAGTTTTAGCCATGATTGAATTAGCTGGATGTTAGTTTCATTATGCACTTAATAATTGGCTAAATTACTATTAAGGCAAAATTTTTGTCGTTAATCTCTAATTTTTGGAGGCGATAAAGGTAGAAATACTCAATTTTTATCGTTTGGCTTTGTGGTGGTAGGGGCAATTGTCGAGAGCGACTCCAAACTGTTTGCCAATTTATTGGCAATTCCCTCGATCCAAGTTTCGTCTTGTTTGGTATAACTGCGTGGGGCATTTGCCCCTAAGATCGCGACCCCTTCAGCCCCCAAGGGCTGGCAAATAATCCCTTGAGTGTTGGGTGGTAAATAATCGAATTCAAATCTACCGGGATAGATTTTTGTATCCACTAAATAAATTGCTTTTTGCTTGCTCAAAACTAGATTGAGAATCGCACCAGGTGTGACTTCGGCTTTTGGTGCTAAAACCCCTCGCCGGAGTAAGACTTGCCCGCGATAGTAAATGACGATCGATCGAGTCACCGTATTTGTCAGCAGCAGATGTGATGCCCAAGCTAATTCGGTTTTAAGATCGTCTGGTAAAGTTGGCAACAGTTCAAATCCTTCTGTTCCCTCTAAGATAACGCTGTCGGGTTGTCGGGGTTGGACTTGTTGCCATAGCAATCCCGTCAAAATTAAGACTGCTGTTAAGATGACGCCCACTGCATCCGATCGCGCCTGTGAATCGGTCAATTCTGGAGTCAGCAACCGATTTACCATCAATAAGGTGCCTGCGATACTTCCCGCGACGATCGGCACGAGTCTGACAATGCGGTTATTATCTGTTTTCATCAACAGCTCCAGACCTAGATTTTATTAGTTCAAACAGACTAAAATGGTAAACCGGACACATGAAAATACTAGAGTAGGGCTATGCCCACTCTTTTACTTTACACGTTCCGATTTATGACCTCTAATCCCTAGATTTCATCAGGCTCGATAATGCGCTGAAATAAATACCCCGTACCTCTAGCGGTAAGGATCAGTTCGGGGTTGCTAGGATCTTCTTCTAATTTGGCGCGGAGCCGAGAAATATGGACGTCCACGACTCTAGTATCGACATGACGTTCGGGAGTGTAGCCCCAAACCTCTTGGAGAATTTCCGATCGCGAAAAAGCTTCGCCCGATCTACTCACGAGCAGTTCGAGCAGACTAAATTCCATCCCGGTGAGTCGAATCCGTTCGTCACATTTATAAACTTGACGTTTATTAGTGTCGATCTTGATTGTGGCAATCTGGATCACTCCCGAACTGGGAATTCCATTGAGTCCATTTTTATCTACCCGCCGCAATACCGATCGAATCCGCGCTTCCAATTCTTTGGGGGAGAAGGGTTTGACTACATAGTCATCCGCACCCAATTCTAGCCCGGTAATGCGATCGGCGACATCACCCAACGCCGTGAGCATGATAATCGGCACATCAGACTCTTTGCGTAGCTCCTGACACACCCCATAGCCATCGAGCTTGGGCATCATCACATCGAGCACGACGAGATCGGGACAGGTTTCGCGAAAAGTTTCTAGGGCTTCTTCCCCATCAGCCGCTGTAACTACATCATAGCCAATCATGGAGAGGCGAGTTTCTAAAATGCGGCGGATGCTAGCCTCATCATCAACGACCAGAATAGTTTCCTTATGATTTTCCAAGCTTATCAAAGCTCCTATCGTATAGTGGTAATTTTTTTAACGTTAACTTTTAACATCCTAAGATTAAGATTATCATTAATCCCAACTAAATTGGTGCAGTCAAACCCCTTCAGATATCGGAATTGCGTCGATTGCCAGTTAAAACCCATTAATATTTTTTAACAATCTGGTCTATTTATCTCAGCTAAAGGCGAATCTTTAAATGTTCGCCTCAGCCGAACAGTTTTGAAGTGGAGTTTTGAGATCGCCACTTAAGACGCCCTTTACTCTATCGCGTACCGACAAGTTATGTGAGTTGCTGCGTAGTCTGTGTTACCCCTCCCCAGCCCTCCGGGAGCCAGAGAAAGCCCCCCTTATGAAGGGGGTTAGGGGGGTAAACCAACCTCAAACGGAGTCCAACCAACTTGTCGGTACCCTCTACCCTCTACCCTCTACACCTAGATAATGGCAAAACAGCCCCGTACTTCCTATGTCTGTAATGAATGTGGATCGACATCCCCACAATGGTATGGAAAATGCCCGATCTGCAATACTTATGGCTCGCTGATCGAACAAGCACCGCCGTCTACTTCTAGGGGAGTTGGTGTCAAGCCTGCCAATGCTCGATCGAGTGACGAGCAGCCGCATCCTCTCGCAGCCTTAACATTCCCCGAAATTATCGATGGTGAAGAAGAACGCTGGGCGTCTGGGTTTGGCGAACTCGATCGCGTTTTGGGCGGTGGCATCGTTCCGGGTTCGCTAGTCTTAATTGGTGGCGATCCGGGGATTGGTAAATCTACGCTGCTGCTTCAGACTGCCAATTTGATGTCCAAACATTATCGGGTGTTATACGTCTGTGGAGAAGAATCGGGCAAACAAGTCAAACTTAGAGCTTCACGACTGGGAGTCGAAGGTACCAAAGGCGAACTCACGAGCGAGGAAATCGAGGCAAATGGAGCGGCTGAAGTACCAAAACAATTAACAGTAGCCGATGGCGCAAATTTATACGTCCAAGCCGAGACAGATTTAGAAGAAATTCTGCGGGAATTAGAATCGCTGCGCCCTCACGTTGCTGTGATCGACAGTATTCAAACAGTTTATTTCCCTGCGTTGACCTCTGCCGCAGGCTCTGTCGCTCAGGTGCGAGAATGTACGGCAGCGTTGATGAAAGTCGCCAAACGGGAAGATATTACCCTGTTAATTGTCGGACATGTCACCAAAGAAGGGGCGATCGCGGGGCCAAAAGTATTAGAACATTTAGTCGATACCGTCTTATATTTTGAAGGCGACAGGTTTGCCTCCCATCGTCTGCTGAGATCCACCAAAAATCGCTTTGGAGCCACTCACGAAGTGGGGGTGTTCGAGATGGTCGATCGAGGATTGAGAGAGGTTGACAACCCTTCTGAGCTGTTTGTAGGCGATCGCCAGGGGATGGCTCCAGGTACGGCAATTGTCGTCGCTTGCGAGGGCACTAGACCGATCGTGGTAGAGTTACAAGCCTTAGTCAGTCCAACTAGTTATCCATCGCCCAGACGCGCGGGTACGGGCATCGATTACAATCGTTTGACGCAAATTTTGGCCGTACTCGAAAAACGCGTCGGGATTCCGCTCTCAAAATTAGATGCTTATGTCGCTTCTGCTGGGGGGCTAAATGTCTCCGAACCAGCGGTAGACTTAGGGATGGCGATCGCGATCGTGGCGAGTTTTCGCGATCGAGTGGTGGCTCCTTTTACGATCCTAATCGGCGAAATCGGTTTGGGCGGACAGGTGCGGCAAGTATCGCAACTAGAGTTACGCCTCAAAGAAGCAGCTAAACTGGGCTTCAAACGCGCGATCGTGCCCAAAGGACACCAGCATTTTGCCGATTTGGGGATGGAAATTATTCCCGTCGGACGAGTGATCGATGCGATCGTCGCTGCCCTTCCTGCCGAGACAGAAGTAGAAGATATCGAGGAAGATTGATATCTAGATTTACGCTGTAGAAGACTAGATCGAGGCAATCCCATTAGGAACTAGAAAATTGTCGTTTTTTGGTACAGAGCTAGACGCCAAAGGATAGAAGGGGCGGATGTTAAATTATTAGTATTTGAGCAATATTTGTCGCCCATGAGATCGATCGAGATGACAAGATGAGACTGGGATCGATCTTCTATCCCCTACAAATTGCTCAAATCGATCGGCTCGATCCGACATTTGCTCGGTCGGTATCTATTATCCCCTATCCTCTGTCTTTATATGTTTCCAATCGATGATGACAATCCCACCAGAATTACGCCGTTTGTCACCTACACGTTAATTGCGATTAACGTTCTCGTATTTATCTATGAGTTGAGCTTCTCCGAACGCGGTTTGACTAACTTTTTCTATCAATGGGCGATCGTGCCGCAACAACTGACGGGCGCACTTACTGGAGTTCCTTATCCAATGTTACGCGGTGGAGAGCCACCCGAAATATTAACCCTGATTACATCGCAATTTCTCCATGGTGGCTTCGCACACATTGCGGGAAACATGTTGTTCTTATGGATCTTTGGTAATAACGTAGAAGACCAATTAGGACATGTAAAATTTTTATTCTTTTATCTAACCTGTGGCGTACTGGCTGGTTTAGCTCAATGGTTTTTCAGTCAAGGTTCGCAGGTACCCTCATTAGGTGCTAGTGGTGCGATCGCGGGCGTGATGGGAGCTTATATCATTCGGTTTCCCAATGTCAGTGTCAGAACGGTAATTCCGATCGGGATTTTCCCATTTTTTACGAGAATTCCTGCTTATTTTTACTTAGGAATCTGGTTCTTTCAACAAGCTTTATATAGCTTTGCCACGCTTGGCGCACGTACTAATGTTGGTATGGAAAACGGCGGCGTTGCTTATTGGGCACATGCAGGCGGATTTGTATTTGGTGCAATTCTCGGCCCAATTTTAGGACTATTTTCTCGAAGTTCGGAAGTATGATTTTGTCTTAAATATAGTGGTGGGCATTGCCCATCACTATATCTGGATCTATAAATTTTTACGATTAATCAATGTAAGAAAACGTTCTGGATTGACAACTTTCACCAGTTCTGTTCCATTAATATATTCATTAAAATCTCCATTCAGATAAGCTTCTTTTAACTTAGGATTCCAACCTTCTCCTCCGATAATTAAGTAGGCATAAGGAAATCTACCATTACTATTTTTGATGGCATCAATTAACTTGATGATTTCAAAAGGAACTTTCTGCTCGGCTGTTCCTGCTGTCTCTTGCCATTTCTTTGATAAAATTAACCAGCGTAAATCGGGAGTTTCTATCACTCGATCTGGAAGATGCTTTCCACCACTGATAGTTGGAACTAAAAATGGTGAATACTCATCTTTAGTTAAGATTCGGTAACCTTGTGCTGGCAACACTGTATCAAACAGTTGCTCGAATACTTTTCCTGTATTAACACCAATTTTAGACATCGATCGAAAACCCCTTGTACGCTATGACTTCTTTGGCTGGGCGACGATCGCCATTACAAGAGATGCGTCTGGGTGCATCTACTATATCGATAGTAAACCCATAATCTCGGTACAAATCGACAATTCGATCGGTTGATTGATTAGATAAAATAACTTTACCAGGATGTTTTGCCAGCCATCGAGTCAGCCGGATTTGATCTTCCCATTTAAAGTCATCCTGACTATATTTAGTAAATTGCACATCATAGGGCGGATCGGCATAAATAAAATCATCTGGCTCTAATTTTAAGCATTCAAAATCACCGACGGTAATATCCCATGCGTATAAAGCGGCTTGATATTCACTAAAATCAGTCGCATAATTAATTGTTTTGTACCGCCCAAAGGGGACGTTAAATTCGCCACTATTATTAAATCGACACAGCCCATTAAATCCTGTCCGATTTAGATAGTAAAAAATTTGGGCGGCTTCACTAGTTTGAGATTTACCCGCACGAGTTAGTTGATTGAACTGCGATCGCATTTCATAGTAAAACTCGCGATCGTTTTTCATCTCGATCTCTACTACTAATCCTTGTTGGAGATGATGGTAAAGATTCGCTAAATGAATATTGGCATCATTTAGTAACGCGCGCTCTGGTTTCAAGCCTAAGGCTACAGATAAACTGCCCATAAAAGGTTCTACCAAACGACAACCATCTTTTGGTTGCCATAGCTTTAGCAATGTAGGCAACAGCCATCTTTTGCCTCCAGCCCACTTGAGTAGTGGCTTGATTGAGGTTTCAGGGGTGGAAGATGGCATAAATTAGTTAGTTAGTTTGCTTGGTGCAAATTCATAATAGGTGATTTTTCCTTTTTGATATGGTTGCCAGCCTCGATCGAGAGCATATAGAATGAATTCTCTGACGAACCTAGGTGAAATAGACACGATCTTTCCATGTTCGATCTGGGTAAAGATTGTTTGACCAGGATTTTCTGCTGTTTGGACAAAAACTTCTAGATCGAGTGCGGGTTCGTCTCCTGATTGTTTGACCAACCATCGATACTCCAGATCGTCAATAATAATCGCTCTCGCTTTCTGTTTCGATAAAGTCACGACTTTTAATAAGTTATAAAATTACCGCATATCCCCGATCGCACTCATGGCGGTAGCTGCGATCGCTTGTTCGGTAGCTTTAGGAAGATGATGATATTTACCATTAGCTTGTTTGGCTAATTCTTTAGCAAATCCCGTCGAGATAAATTTATTTTCGGTATCGATGACGAGTAATTTAATCCCGATCGATCGAATTCGTGCGGCAATATCTAACAACTCTTGCTTGATATCTGGTTTCTCCTCAGGTGGAATTGTATCGCCCAAGGAACGTGCTAGCGGCACATTGCCTCGTCCGTCGGTAATGGCGACGATGACGACTTGTCCGACATCACCCGAACTCTGAGCGTTGACACCGACTCTCACGGCTTGAGTCAAACCATGTGCTAATGGCGAACCACCGCCACATGGCAGACGTTCGAGGCGGCGTTTGGCCATCGCGATCGATCGAGTCGGCGGTAATAATACCTCCGCTTGTTCGCCTCGGAAGGGAATTAACGCTACTTGGTCGCGATTTTGGTAAGCTTCCGTGAGTAGACGCATCACGGCACCTTTAGCCGATTGCATCCGATTGAGAGCCATCGAACCCGAAGCATCGACTACAAATATTACCAAAGCACCCGATCGACGGGCTAATTTCTTGCCGCGAATATCGCCTTGCTCGACGATGACTTTGCGATCGGGTTGTCGCACTCTGCGCGACTTTTGATAGGGCGCAGCGGCTCGCAAGGTGGCATCAACGGCAATCCGACGGACTTTACCCTTTGGTAAAATCGGTTTGACATATCTACCCCGATCTTCAGAAAATACCAGGCTACGACTGCCGGATTTGCCCTGTTTTTGTTGGGCGGATTGGGCAAAAGCGAGGATCGTATCGTCCAAAATTACACCTTCGATATCAAAGACAAATTCTTCGGGAATATTCGGCGGTTCTTCCGGTTGGTCTTCATTTTCTGGCTCGTCGTCGCGATCTTCCTCTTCTTCTTGCTCGTCTTGCTCCTGCTCCGATTGGTCTTGAGGCTGTTGGGGTGGCGGCGGTGGTGGGGGTGGATTTTCCTCTGGTGGGGTCTGAATCACCGTCGCGCGGGGCACAATGACTAGTTCTACTGCGCGCCGCAGATCGTCAGCATTGACATTCGTGCGCCCTTCTAGTGCTGCTGCGGCTTTAGCGACGCGCACGGCAAATAATTCGGCGCGATGCCCCATGACGCCGCCACGGAGGGCTTCGGTAACTAGATATGTAATTTGTTCTTGGGTAATCTGGACGTCTTTGAGCCATTCCCGCGCTAGCAGGATTTGGGTCTTGAGGTTGTCGATTTCTTCGGTATATTGGGTGAGAAAAGCTTGAGGCGACGAGGAGTAGGAAATCGCTTGACCAACTGCTTGCACGCGTTGGTCGATATCCAGGATGCCATCAGCCGATAGCGAAATTGCGATGCGATCGAGCAAATGCTCTCTTAAGGCACCTTCTTCGGGATTATAGGTGGCAATCAGCAATGGTTTACAGGGATGTTGGAAGCTGATTCCTTCGCGTTCGATTTGATTGCGCCCATCAGTGAGGACGCTCAATAGCAGGTTGGCGATCTGGTCGTCGAGGAGGTTGATTTCATCGATATATAAGACGCCCCGATGCGCTTGTGCCAGCAGTCCTGGCTGAAAGACCGAGGCTCCCGCCTGCACCGATTTATCCAAATCTACCGACCCCAAGAGCCGATCTTCCGTCACGCCCAAGGGAATTTGGACGAAGGGAGCTGGTACGATTTTGGTCTGTAATTCTAAATTGGGATCTGATGCCCGCACGGCTAATAAACTATCATCCCACTCGCTGGGCGATTGCGGATCGCAGTTGCTGACCCCGCCAACGGCAATTTCGATCGGGGGTAAGAGCGAGTGAATTGCCCGTGCCATGACCGATTTAGCCGTACCACGACCGCCAGCGATCGCGACTCCGCCCAAGGTTGGATCGACAGCAGCTAGTAGCAGTGCTATTTTGATAGCTTCTTGTCCTACTACCGCACTCAGGGGAAAGGCATTGATGTTGGAGGTCGCGATCGCTGTTGACATTATAATTTGGATTCTACTGGGGGATACCCTCTTCGGGAGCGCAAGGGCGAGAGCAGCCTTGCGATTAGATCGCTCGGCTCTTATAGATCTAAATTATCTCATATTAAGCACTTGGAACCGATCTCGGTCGCCAGCGGTCATTTACCGTATCTAGATATACTCTAGATAATTTCTTGCCGTATGTTAATTTAGGCAATTCAGTGGGCACAATTTAACTAGCATATTTATTTTCATGAATATGTTGCAAAGATAGATTAGCGCGTGTTTCTACATCCATATTGGCGATTTTAGATCGTCCAATGGGTACAATCTAAGATATCAACCTCTCTACCGATCGATAGTATAAATTATCGATTAGTAAAGTTGGAATTCTAGCAATACAAATATTGGATCTGGAGTAGCACCTTTGCTGAAGTTACCAATAGATGTGTTCGGCCTTCAACTCTCAACCGCGCTCTCTAGCTTAAATCTATCGTCTACAGCTTCTAACTTTGCAATGAGATATTATTGTTGTCGATCTCGATCTCGATGCCGATCTGTCAATTGAGATAACTCCTGGTTATTTCAATTGACGATTGCTAGCTCGACTGTATCCTTGCCAATATTAGGCATCAAAAGTATACTCAGACTAGCTCTCGATTGAGTAATATGGCTGACGATCCTCATCACGATCGTGTTAGTATTTAGAAAAATATACGAAGCATATTAACGTTGAATTTAGATCGGCGTTTTAGTTCGGACTTCGAGTACACACGATCGAATCTCCAAGTTAGTTACAAGAAATTTACGCATCAGCTCTTTAAAATATCCGGGAAATTTCAATATGAAGCGATTAATGTGGTACATTGGCTGCTGTATGATGCCTTTATATAGTGCATCAGCTACTTATGCTAGCCCAGAAATCAAATCCAGCAGTAATAATCCGATCGCGACTGGTAACGCAGCTAGTTTGGGTAGACTCTCCAGTACCGATTACCATGCACCCACAGCAGCACCAATAATCGCCAATAATCTGCTCGGTCAAGTGCCCCCACCACCCCCAACTCCCACCGACACGCCCACCACGCCACCAGCTACAACTCCAGCACCCCCCAGCGGTTCGGAAACTCAGGACATCCAAAATCAGCTCAACGAGCTAAAAAATCCCCCCCCTCAAGACAACGCCAACACTTTTCAGCCCAAATCTTCTCCAGCTTTTTCGATTTTCAACCCGATTGGGTTTGGTGCCGATAAAAACCTCGTCTTTCTCTCTGTAAGTTACCAAAGTCGCACCAGGTTTACACAGACTTCCGACGGTGAAGCTGGGATTGGGATTGGTTTAGGCGATGCAGTTAACTCGATCGGTGCTGAAATATCTTACAGTCTCAATAGTTTCGGTTCTAGTGCTGGATTTGGTAGCGGCGCATTCAACGCCAAGCTGCACAAACGCATCGGTGAAGATAGTGCTGTCGCCATCGGCTGGAACCAATTTGCCAAAGTTCAATTTGGTGGTGGTAGAAATGGTAACGGTGCCTCTGACTATCCCAACAACTCCTATTATTTAGTCGGTACCAAAATTCTACGGACGGTAGACGATATCAATCAACCATTCAGCCGCTTGGCCTTAACGGCTGGGGTCGGTAGTGGTGTATTCTTACCATTCGATCGCAATGCACCTCTCGATCGTGGCGGACTCAATGTCTTTGGTTCGGTCGGCGTGCGGGTGGCCAGACCAGTCAGCGCGGTCGTCGAGTGGACGGGTCAAGATTTAGCCGCAGGCGTATCGGTAGCACCATTCGATAACTTCCCCTTGGTAATCACTCCTGCCGTTCGGGATATTACCGGAGCTGGCGATGGAGCTAGATTTATTTTAGGTGCTAGTTTAGCTTTTAATTTCTAAAAGTTATGAGACAATTACCACATAATGGTAATTGTCAATAGTCTGCACCCGTTTCAACGATCGATAATTCACTATCAAGCAAGGCTGAATGTCAATGCTAAATATTTCTAAATCTCCGGCAGTAATTTTTGGTTGTAGCGCAATCGTTGCAGCATCCTTAGGTGGTTTTGCTAGCTCTGCTAGTGCCGCCGAACAATTCAACGGCAAAAATGGCCAGCGAGGTACTTTCCTCATCGCCCAAACGATCGCCCCCACAAATGCCAGTAATGCTAGTGGCACTAATGTTACAACCATTAATAACCCTAGTATTCCCCAACCGATCGGCCCTGGCGGCATATCGCCAGCCACGACGGCCAGAATCGACGGTTTCGTTCAAAGCTTTCAGCCCCTTGAGGCTAATCTCTCTCAAGCAAGAGCAGAAGTAACCCGACTCGAATCAATTACAACGGCTGCACCAGATCCTGGCCCCGTTCGTTACTCGGTAGACAAAGGCGTTGCCGATCTCGCAAGCTGCGGTTGTCCTGATGCTGAGGCTATCGGTTCGACTCCCGCTACAAATACTCCCAGCCCCGAACTAGTAGCAGCCCGCGAAGCCGAAGCCAAAGCAGCAGCAGAACTCGCTGCGGCTAAAGCCGAAGCACGTCAGTTTATCGAATCTGTCAAGAGCGAGAGAAGTGCTACTTCGAGAACTGTAGATACCTCCTTGTGGTAAGCAGTACCCATTAACCCCTAAAAGTTACAGTCCCGATGGAAGGGCGATTCTACCATCGCCCTTTTGTGCCAGCTTAATTTAGAGCCAATGGCTGCGGACGACTGAGACGATCGTCAATCGACTATTAGCAAGTTAGACTCGAAAACTATGAAAACAATATCCAAATTCCAGCAATTAGCGATCGGCTGTGCGACTGTCACAACAGCAGCGTTCGGTACCCTCATCCCATCTGCTAGTGCTGCCGAACAATTTAACAACCAAACCATTCAATTCAATCGCGATACAATTATTGAATTTCAATTTCTGAAATCTAATAATGCCGCTCAATCGACCTTTGGGGTATTGAACCTGGCAACTGGCGAAAAAACTCCCCTCATCAACGAAGCTCGCGCTCAAGATCGTCCCGGTAGAAACTATGCAGGTACTTCTGGTAAAGCGGTTAGAAAGCCGTTCGCAGAATTCACCTTCAAGTCGGGTACTCCCTATACCCTCTATCTAGAGTCAAATGTCAGAGGTAAAGGCATTACCACCGTTTACTCCGTTCCCGAAAAAAATGGTGGCGCGCAGCTAGCTAGATTTGACAACGATGCGACAGCATTAGGTACCCAAGGCGTCAGAATCGGTTGGAACGACGGTACTTCCAGCCGAGGTGGTTTCAATCAGTTCCTCGTCATTGCTGGCGGTGGCATCGGCTGTCCTTGTAAACCAAGTCCATCTTT